>CAYRWC010000055.1:8781-11089 GCA_964427795.1 uncultured Oscillospiraceae bacterium
TTGTGCAGACAATCACAGAGTAGTCGGATAATCGTCGTTTTACCGGTGCCCGGTCCGCCGGTTAATATAAGTACCGTATGCTGCAAAGCTTGAAGGAGCGCTTCGTTTTGTTCTGGAGCAAGTACCATGTTCTGTTTGCCGCAGCTGTCGGCAACAGCGTTGGCGGCCCGAACCGGATCACACCAATCGGCATATGCGGCAGGTTTGCTTTTAAGTAAAATAATCAAGCGATCCGCCGACATGCGTTCGGTTATAAAAAGCGGCGCCAATGATATTCGCTGATCTTCCGCATCTCCGAATTGGCGGCCTGACCTGATAATTTGCTGACTATTCATCAAACTATCGGCTATCGATGATTGATCGCTATCTGACAAATGCAATAATTCAATGGCTTGATGCTGCAAAAGGTTTTGTGGCATATATGTATGGCCATTATAAACAGCCTGCATCAATACATAGCGCAAAGCACTGGCTATTCTCCCGGGCGATCTGGGATCCAAACCCAGTTTTCGGGCTAACAAATCTGCGGTTAAAAAACCGATCCCGAACACTTCATCCGCCAGGCAATACGGATTTTCCGATATCAAACGGATAGCATCAGATCCATATCGGCGATAAATTCGCAAAATTTTTCCTGTGCCTATGCCTAAAGGAGAAAGCAGCAGGATCAGATCCTGATAATCTTTCTTCTCTTGCAACTGTCCGGCAATTTTACCCGCTTTATCCTGTCCGATACCCTTGACGGCAGCCGTCAGTTCCGGATGATCCCTTAATATATCCAGCGTTTCGATACCGAATGCCTTAACTAAACGGCGCGCTGTCTTTTCGCCGATTCCCTTGATTAAGCCTGAACTCAGATACTGCAAAATGGCGGCTTCTGTTTTTGGCGCAAGCAATTCATAATGATCAACCACGAATTGTTCGCCATAATCCGGATGCTTGCCCCATTGTCCATATAAACGGACCGACTCGCCTTCCGCTAAGAACGGCAAGGTACCGACCGCCGTGGGTTCACTGGCGCCATCGAGCACGCAAACTGTATAGCCGTTCTGCTCGTTACGGAAAATAATGGATACAATGACTCCTTCCAGAACGGCAGCGGCCGAGGACGGCACGCCGGATCCCGAATTTTGGCGGCCGACACCTGATTGCTTGTCAGCAGAGTTGAGCATCCGCCCGTAAAACCTCAGCTTTATCGATCCGCTCCCAGGGCAAATCGAGATCCGGACGGCCAAAATGGCCATATGACGCGACCTTGCGGTAAATCGGGCTGCGCAGGTTCAAATCACGGATAATAGCTGCCGGACGTAAATCAAAGTGTTTTTGGATCAGCCGGCTGATCTTTTCATCGGATATCTTTCCGGTTTCAAAAGTATCAACCATAACCGATAGAGGATGCGCGACACCGATGGCATATGCCAATTGTATCTCGCAAGAATCTGCCAAACCGGCGGCGACAATATTCTTTGCGACATATCTGGCGGCGTAAGCGGCAGAACGATCTACTTTAGTCGGATCTTTTCCGGAAAAAGCACCGCCGCCGTGGCGTGCAAATCCACCGTAGGTATCAACAATGATTTTTCTGCCGGTCAATCCTGAATCACCCTGCGGACCCCCTACAACAAAACGGCCGGTTGGATTGACCAAAATGCGCGTTTTACTGTCGAATAAATTCACCGGCAGAACAGGACGGATAACCAGGTCAATAACCGCTTGAGTCAATGTTTTTTGATCAACCTCGGGACTATGCTGGGTCGAAACCACGACGGTATCAATATGAACCGGTGTCTGATTTAGATATTCAACCGTTACCTGGGCTTTGCCGTCAGGACGAAGAAAATCGACTTTATTCTGCTTCCGCACTTCTGCCAAGCGGCGTGTCAACGCATGTGCCAAAGCGATCGGCATCGGCATATATTCCGGAGTATCGCAATTAGCATAACCAAACATCATGCCCTGATCTCCCGCACCGGTTGATAAATCATCCTGATCCGATCCTTCACGGCTTTCCAGTGACCGGTCAACACCCTGGGCAATATCCGGCGACTGTTCATCGATCGAAGTCAAAACCGCACAAGCATCGGCATCAAAACCGGCATCGTGGCCTGTATAACCGATTTCACGGATTGTGTCGCGAACGATATGCGGGATATCAACATAACCGGTTGTCGATATTTCACCCATCACTAAAACCATGCCGGTTGTAGCTGCCGTTTCACAGGCAACCCGAGCCTGTGGATCTTCTTTCAGAATTGCATCCAGAATAGCATCGGAAACCTGATCGCATAGTTTATCGGGATGGCGTTCG
>CAYRWC010000056.1:0-11088 GCA_964427795.1 uncultured Oscillospiraceae bacterium
TCGATTCCTTATAAAAAGAACCGGCCGCGGCCGGTTCTTTTTATAAGGAATCGAAGGTTATGGCGTCATCTTTTATGTCGGCCGACACGGCAATCTTGCCGGCTAATTTGCCGGAAAGAATCAGGTCCGACAACGGATCCTCGACCAGGCGCTGGATCGTCTTGCGCAACGGCCGGGCTCCGTATTTGGGATCGTAGCCTTTCGCTGCGAGAAAATCTTTCGCGGCATCGGTTACAACGAAATTCAATCCTTTGTCCTTGAGCTGCGCGATAATTTCCTTGAGCATCAGATCGACGATCCGGCGGATCTCATCGCGGTTCAATTCATGGAAAACAACAATTTCATCGACCCGGTTCAGGAATTCCGGACGGAACATTTCTTTTAGAACTGTTTGCACACGGCTTTCCAAAGCGACATACCCTTCGGCGCCAAATCCAAAAGCGTTGGCCTTCAGGGTGGTGCCGGCATTGGATGTCATGACGATGATGGTGTTTTCGAAACTGACCAGACGGCCGTGGCTATCGGTCAGGCGGCCGTCATCCAGAATCTGCAGCAGAATATTGAAAACGTCGGCGTGCGCCTTCTCGATTTCATCAAGCAAAATAACACTGTATGGCTTGCGGCGGATTTTCTCCGTCAGCTGGCCGCCGTCATCATACCCGACATAACCCGGCGGCGAGCCGATCAGCTTGCTGACCGTGTGCGGTTCCATGAATTCCGACATATCAAGCCTGACCATCGCGTCTTCGCTGCCATACATGGCTTCAGCCACCGCTTTAACCAGTTCCGTTTTGCCGACGCCGGTCGGACCGACAAAGATAAATGAAGCGGGTTTGTGTTTTTTGCCGAAGCCGGCGCGGTTGCGGCGAATTGCCCGGGCTAAGGCCGATACGGCCTGATCCTGGCCGATCAGCCTTTGATGCAGCCGATCCTCAAGATGCAGCAATTTGTCGGTTTCACTTTCGCTGATGCGCTGCACCGGGATGCCGGTCCACATTTCTACGACGCGGGCAATGTCTTCGGTCTGAATGACAGTCGGCTTATTGTCGTCTTCCATTTCCTTCAGCTCTTGTTCGACACGCAGCAGACGCGAACGCAAGTCGGCCTGTTTTTCGTAAAGATGAACATCCTCCGGGCTGCCGGCGATTTGGTTTTCCAGATCATCCTGCTCTTTTTTCAAGCTGTCCAGGAGGTTGCGGCAATTATCCAGCCGCACCAGCAAGGTGTCGGATAGATTGGCGTTTGAACCGGCTTCATCCAGCAAATCGATCGCCTTATCCGGCAAAAAGCGGTCGGTGATATAGCGGTCGGCCATACGCACGGCGGTTTCGATCACTTCGTCGCTGTAAACGACATGGTGATGGATCTCGTAATAATCGCGGATGCCCTTAAGGATTTCTATAGAATCGGCTACCGACGGTTCATCGACGATAACCTTCTGGAAACGGCGCTCCAGAGCCGAATCTTTTTCGATAAAACGGCGGTATTCGTCCAGGGTCGTGGAGCCGATGACGCGGATTTCGCCTTTGGCTAAAGCCGGTTTCAGAATATTGGCCGCGTTCATGGCGCCTTCGGCATCGCCGGCGCCCATAATATTGTGCAGTTCATCGATGACCAGGATGACGTTGCCCGAGCGGCGGGCATCGTCGACCACGCCCTTCATGCGGCTTTCGAATTGGCCGCGGAATTGCGTGCCGGCCACCATGGCCGTCATATCGAGCAGATAGACTTCCTGATGCAGCAATTTGGCGGGAACTTCGCCGGCGCTTATTTTCACGGCCAAGCCTTCGGCAATAGCCGTTTTGCCGACACCCGGTTCTCCCAGGAGCACCGGATTGTTTTTCGCCCGCCGGTTCAGGATCTGGATGACCCGCGCCAGTTCCTTCTCGCGGCCGATAATGCGGTCGACTTTTCCATCGCGCGCTTTAAGCGTCAGATTGGTGCCGAACTGATCGAGAAATTTACGGCGTTTGTCGGCCGGCTTATTCCGCTCGCCGCCATGCTCCCGTTCGCTTTCCCTGCCGTTGCGGCGCGTGTCCGGCACGTCTTCGGATTCGCTGCCGACCGAAGCCGGCAGGAGCTCGCCGCCGTCTTTGCCGTCATGATCCGGATCGGCCAGCTCGTCGTCCTGATTCCGGTCGGGCATCCCGTCCGAAAGACTGTCCAGATCCAGGCTGCCGCTGATCAGCGATTTGAAAAGGTTCTCCGGACTGTCACCGTCCATTTGGGACATGACATTATTCATCCGTTCGGTTAATTCATCGATATTGCTGTCATTGATGCCGGCTTTGGCAAATAATTCATCCATGCCGCCCAAGCCCGTCCGATAAGCGCATTTCAGGCAGAGCCCCTCGCTGATCCGCTGGCCGTTCTCAAAGCGGGTCGTAAAGACGACCGCCACATTTTTCTTGCACATCACACATTTAGCCATTCAATTTCATGTTCCTTTACTGCTTTCAAACCCTTTTTTCGGGTTTTATTCTTCTTCGGCGCCGGATCTGCCGCCGGCTTTTGTTCCGCAGGCCCGGCAACAGCCGGTTCTTCTTTGATTGAGGCCGGACTCTGCTGGAGAATCCTTCGTAAATATTGTCCTGTGTAGGATGATTCCACCCCGGAGACTTCCTCAGGGGTTCCTTCGGCTATGACATAACCGCCGGCATCCCCGCCCTCGGGGCCAAGATCGACTATATAGTCGGCCGTCTTGATCACATCGAGATTGTGCTCAATGACTAAAACGGTATTTCCATTTTCTGTCAGGCGGCGCAAAATGTCAACCAACTTATGCACATCGGCAACATGCAGGCCGGTCGTCGGTTCATCCAGAATGTAAAAGGTCTTGCCGGTGCCGCGGCGCGATAATTCCGTGGCCAGCTTAACCCGCTGCGCCTCGCCGCCGGAAAGCTGGGTAGACGGCTGGCCGAGGCGGATATAACCCAGCCCGACATCGTAAAGCGTCTGCAGCTTGCGGGCAATGCGCGGAATACTGGCGAAATATTCCAGCGACTCGTCAACGGTCATCTCCAGGACCTCGGCGATGTTTTTATCTTTAAACCGGACTTCCAGTGTTTCCCGGTTATAACGCTTTCCTTTGCAAACGTCGCAGGTTACATAAACATCGGGCAAAAAGTGCATCTCGATCCGGTTTACGCCGTCGCCGCAACAGGCTTCACAACGGCCGCCCTTGACGTTGAAACTAAAACGCCCCTGTTTGTATCCGCGCGCCCGGGCATCCTGCGTACTGGCAAATAAATCGCGGATCAGGTCGAATACGCCGGTATAAGTCGCCGGATTGGACCGCGGCGTCCGTCCGATCGGCGACTGGTCGATGGCAATAACCTTGTCCAGATATTCCAGGCCTTCAATCGCCGTGCAGGCGCCGGGGTACCGTCGGGCGCCGTTCAGTTCGCTGGCCAGTTTTTTCAGGATAATCCCGTTGACCAAAGAGCTTTTGCCCGATCCCGAGACACCGGTTACGCAAGTCATGACGCCTAACGGTATATGGACATCAATATGTTTCAGGTTATTCTCCGCCGCGCCGCGCACCACCAGCTGATGGCCTTCGCCGCATCGCCGTACAGACGGTATCTCGATCCGGCGCCGGCCGCTCAGGTATTGACCGGTTATCGATTCCGGCACGGCCATGATGTCTTCGGCGGTTCCGGTCGCGATGACATAACCGCCGTGTTCGCCGGCTCCGGGACCCATGTCGACAATATAATCGGCTTCCATCATGGTTTCTTCATCATGCTCAACGACCAGGACCGTGTTGCCGAGGTCGCGCAGCCGCTTCAGCGTTGCCAGCAGACGCGCGTTGTCGCGTTGATGCAGACCGATGCTGGGTTCGTCCAGAATATACAGGACCCCCATCAGGCCGGAACCGATCTGGGTCGCCAAACGGATTCTCTGAGCTTCGCCGCCGGACAGGGTGGCCGAAGCGCGGGCTAATGTCATATAATCAAGACCGACATCCACAAGAAAACCCAGACGGGCATCCAGTTCCTTGCGGATTTGGGCGGCTATGACTTGCTGTCTGGGCGTCAAGGCCAGTTGATTCATAAAATCACGGGCCTGGCGGATCGGCAGCATGGTCAGTTCATGTATATTCTTGCCGCCGACATGGACGGACAGACTGGTCGGCTTCAAACGGGCGCCGTGGCAGACCGGGCAAGGCGTGACCGACAAATATTGCTCATAATAAGCCTTCATATCATCCGAACTGGTTTCCGCGTAGCGCTTCTCCAGACTGGGAACGACGCCGCTCCAATCGCTGTGGTAAACGCTGCCGCGCGCGTATTTGCTGTTGGAAGTATCGATATTCAGCACTTCTCCTTCATTGCCATAAAGAATGATCTGCCTGATTTTTTCCGGTAATTGCTCAAAGGGCATATCCAGAGAAAAACGATAACGTTTCGCTAAAGCGTCGATAAAAGCGCGGGCCCAACTGCCGCGATCGGCAAAATTCCAGCCGCCGGCGCGGATCGCGCCGTCATTCAAGGACAGGCGCCGGTCGAAAACAACCAGCTCAGGATCAATATGGCTCATCTGGCCCAGACCGCTGCATTCCGGGCAGGCACCGTAAGGATTATTGAATGAAAACATCCGCGGCGTAATTTCTTCCATACTGATCCCGCAATCCGTGCAGGCGAAATTTTGCGAAAAAGTGACCTCGATCGGTTCGGTCGGGTTTTCGCCGTCCCTGTCGGCCGGCGCGCCGTTTTCCGGCAGCCGGATGCTGACCAGCAGCAGACCTTCGGCCAGATGCAGGGCGGCTTCGATCGAATCGGTTAAGCGGCGGCGCAAACCGGCCCGCATAATCAGACGGTCGATGACCACTTCGACGGTATGCTTGTGATTCTTTTCCAGCGGAATTTCCTCATCCAGTTCATAAATCTGGCCGTCAACCCGCGCCCGAACATAACCTGATTTGCGGAAATCGTCGAACAGCTTGTTGAATTCGCCTTTCCGTCCGCGCACAACCGGCGCCATTATAATGATACGGCTGCCGTCGGGATACTTGTCCAGATTGTCGACCATCTGGTCGACCGATTGCCGATCGATGACTTTGCCGCATTTCGGGCAATGCGGCGTGCCTATACGGGCATATAAAAGCCGGAGATAATCATAGATCTCGGTAACGGTTCCGACTGTCGAGCGTGGATTGCGGCTGGTCGTCTTCTGATCGATCGATATCGCCGGAGACAGTCCTTCGATGTGATCCACATCCGGTTTTTCCATTTGTCCAAGGAACTGCCGGGCGTATGACGACAGCGACTCGACATAGCGGCGCTGGCCTTCGGCGTAAATCGTATCAAAAGCGAGCGACGATTTGCCGGAACCGGAAAGGCCGGTCAGCACGACCAATTTATCGCGTGGGATATCCAAACTGATGTTTTTCAGGTTATGCTCGCGGGCACCCTGAATGCGTATGGCAGGTTGCATGGTCATAAATCTCCTTGTCGTCAATGCTAAACCAAACATATGTCCGACAATCATTATAGCAATTGATTGTATCATATACACGCTTTTTTTTGGTATCTCAGGCCACAAGATTCACGAAAGCTTTGCGGAGTTATGTCCAGAATGTGTCTTCCCGCCGGAAACGGCTTGGCCGGTGCTGTAAAAGGAATGTGAGCCCGTGCGGAACCGGGCGCGGATCCTGGAAAGATCCTGGAGGGATCCTGGAGGAACCGAAAGAGCTGAAAGAGTCGAAGCCGACCCTCTTGTTTCCCACGGGTCTCCATGTTATAATAACCCCCGCTGTCATTTCTAAACAACTGCGGCCCTATGGTCAAGCGGTCAAGACGCCGCCCTCTCAAGGCGGAATCAGGAGTTCGATTCTCCTTAGGGTCACCAAATGAAATACCCTTCCCGGTTTTATTTCCGGAAAGGGTATTTTTTTCGTCGTTCATGGACTGGTTTCTGTTACTCGGATTTTTCTTCGCTCCGTTCATTCAGGCCGACGTACTGCCGGCGTTTTTGAACGCATTTATAAGCGGGACGGATAATGCGGCCGCCGCTGACCAGTTCTTCGATACGATGAGCGCTCCAGCCGGCGATGCGGGCGGTGGCAAAGATGGGTGTAAACAATTCGGGCGGGATGCCCAGCATGCTGTAAATAAAGCCGGAGTAGAAATCGACGTTGGCGCAGACAATTTTATCGTTTTTCTTAACGGTGCGGAAAACTTCCGGCGCCAGCCGTTCGGTCAGCAGATAAAGCTCATAAATATCCTCGCGGCTGGTTTCATAAGCCAGAGCTCGGGCATAATCGCGCAAAAGCTTGGTTCGGGGATCGGATAGCGTATATACGGCGTGACCGATGCCATAAATCAAGCCGCTGCGGTCAAAGGCCTGTTTTTGGAGCACCTGGGCCAGATAATCGGCGATTTCCATCTCGTTGCGCCAGTTTTTCACATGAGCCGCCAGATCCTGCATCATGGCGAAGGCTTTCCCGCTGGCGCCGCCGTGCTGCGGGCCTTTCAGAGAACCGATCGCCGCGGCCATGACGGAATAGGTGTCCGAGCCGGAGGATGAAACCGCATGCGTGACAAATGTCGAATTGTTGCCGCCGCCATGTTCGGCATGCAGTACCAGCGCCAGATCGAGGATACGCGCTTCCAATTCCGTAAACTGGCCGTCCGGCCGGATCATGTGCAGAATATTCTGCGCGGTGTTGTACGCCGGATTCGGCGCGCGCAGATAAAGGCTTTTCTTATCGACATAGTGACGCTTGGCCATATAGCCGTACGATATTAAAACCGGGAACTGGGCGATCAGCTGGATGCACTGGCGCAGGACATTATCGATTTCCAGCCCGTCCGGATTGCGGTCGTAAGGATATAGCGCCAGCACCGTGCGGGCCAGTTTGTTCATGATATCCGGACTGGGCGCTTTCAGGATCATATCTTCGGTAAAGCCGTCAGGCAGGTCGCGGTAACTTGCCAATAATTCGGTAAAAGCAGCCAGCTGCTCCGTATTGGGCAGATCGCCAAACAACAGCAAATAGGCCGTTTCTTCATAACCGAACCGCTTTTCCTGATAAAAGCCGTTGACCAGGTCGGCTACGGCGAGGCCGCGGTAAAACAGGCGGCCTTCGACGGGAACACGGTCGCCGTCGTCCATAATATAGGAGAACACTTCGCCAACTTCCGTCAGGCCGACCAGAACGCCGGTGCCGTCTTCATTGCGCAAGCCGCGTTTAACGCTGTACCGCTCGTATAAAACCGGTTCGATGCGATTCTTTGCCGTCGAGTTGAGCGCCAGATCCTGAATTAATTTCTCACGGTTTTTCCCATCGATCATGTTGACCTCCTGATTCTGCTGATGGCCTGATAGCTGGCGGCAGCCATGGCTATATGGTTGCGCATCTGCTCATGCGCTTTTTCGCTGTCGCGCTGCAGGATCGCCTGCAGAATCAATTCGTGCTCTCGCAATACCTTCTGGCTGCGGCCGGATGTAGACAGCGATACCAGCCGGGCCTGCTGGGTGTAAAGGTTGATCGGCATAAGGATATTGCGAAGTATCTTACTGCCGCTGCCACGAAAAATCAAGTCGTGGAACGTTGAATCCAGATTCTGCAGATTCGTGATTTCACCATCCTGATTTTTGGTCTGGCGCACTTCCTCTTCATACGCAATCTGCAATTCCTGACGCTGCTCATCCGTCATATGAATCGCCGCGCGGGCGGCAGCCAGCGTTTCCATGCGGCTGCGCACCTCATACAGATCCAGAATATCCTGGTCGCTGAAGCCCTGGACGACAACACTTTTATTGGGCGTCGTCATAACCAGGCCGTCCAGTTCCAGCTGGCAGAGCGCTTCGCGGATCGGCGTCCGGCTGACGCCGAGTTCATGGGAGACACGCAGTTCCGTCAGCGCGGTGCCTTGTGTGTAATAGCCTTGCAAGATCCGCTCCCGCAGCTGTTGATAGACTTCAGAACGCAACGATCCGTGGCGAACGGTTCTGGGCATACTCATTCCCCTTTCCGGGTTTGGTTCAGCAAGCCTCCGGCCAGCAAGATACCGGCCTGACGGCTGGAGAGCGGCAGATCGCAGACAATGCTTTTGCCGTGGGTACGATTCAGGACGGTCAGCGGACAGCCCGCGGCCAATGCCAGAATCTGCGTATCGGCATTTTCAATAACCAATTCATCTAAAAGGCCGATCGTGTCATAATCATCCGGATTATGGAAGGTCAGAGGCAAAATGCCGTTGTTGATCAGGTTGGCCATATGGATGCGGGCAAAGGATTTGGCCAGGACAGCTTTAACACCGAGCTGGAGCGGCGCCAGGGCGGCGTGTTCACGGCTGGATCCCTGGCCGTAGTTTGCGCCGGCGATAATCATGCCGCCGCCCTCCTTTTTCGCGCGGGCCGGGAATTCCGGATCGCAGGGGGTCAGGCAAAAGTCGGCCAGATACGGCACATTGGAGCGATAAGGCAGCAGCTTGGCATTGGAGGGCATAATATGGTCGGTCGTGATATTGTCTTCGACCTTGATCAGCACTTTTCCGCTTATATCGCCTTTGATCGCGTGATTGATCGGAAACGGTTTGATGTTAGGCCCGCGGACAACCGTGATGCCGGCGCCGTCGGCGGCCGGCCGGATGGTCAGATTATCATTGACCAGGAAACGGTCCGGCAAGTTGATAACCGGAGCGTCGCCCAATGTTCGCGGATCCGTCAGGACTCCGGCCAGAGCGCTGGCGGCGGCAACTTCGGGACTGACCAAATAAACGCTGGCCGACGCGGTTCCCGAGCGGCCGAAGAAATTTCGGTTGTTGGTGCGCAGCGAAACCGCGTTGGTGCGCGGCGATTGGCCCATGCCGATACAAGGGCCGCAGGCTGTTTCCAGGATTCGCGCCCCGGCGGCGATCATATCGGCCAGAGCGCCGTTCAAAGCCAGCATATTCAGGACTTGGCGCGAACCAGGCGCTATAACCAGCGATACTTCGGGATGAACTGTCTTCCCTTTCAGAATGGCGGCGACTTTCAGCATATCCAGCAAAGATGAATTCGTACAGCTGCCGATGGCGACCTGATCGATTTTAACCGGTCCGATTTCGCCGACCGAAGCCACCCGATCCGGACTATGCGGTTGGGCTGCCAGTGGTTCCAGGCTGCTCAGGTCAAGATCATAGATTTCATCATAATCGGCGTCGGCGTCCGGACCAAGCGGCTGCCAGACTTCTTCCCTTTTTTGAGCGGCCAGAAAAGCGCGGGTCCTATCGTCGCTGGGGAAGATCGACGTGGTGGCGCCGAGTTCGGCGCCCATGTTGGTGATGGTGGCCCGTTCCGGAACGCTAAGGGTTTTGACGCCGTCGCCGCCATATTCGATAATTTTGCCAACGCCGCCTTTAACCGACAGACGGCGCAGAACTTCAAGAATGATATCTTTGGCGCTGACCCAGGGACGCAACTTGCCGGTCAGATTGATCCGCACCATTTTCGGCATGGTCAGATAATAAGGTCCGCCGCCCATGGCCACGGCGACATCCAGGCCGCCGGCGCCGATGGCCAGCATGCCGATGCCGCCGCAGGTCGGCGTGTGGCTGTCGGATCCCAGAAGCGTCTTGCCCGGCACGCCAAACCGCTCAATATGGACTTGATGGCAAACGCCGTTGCCGGGTTTGGAAAAAAGGATGCCGTATTTGTTGGCGACGGTCTGGATATATTGATGGTCGTCGGCATTTTCGAACCCGGTTTGCAGGGTATTGTGATCGATATAGGCAACCGATAATTCTGTCCGGACCCGAGGGATGCCGATCGCCTCAAATTGCAGATAAGCCATCGTTCCGGTCGAATCCTGGGTCAGCGTTTGATCGATGCGGACGGCGATTTCCTGCCCCCGTGCCATCGTACCGCTGATCAAATGTTTTTCGATAATCTTTTCTGCCAGGGTCAAGCCCATATTCGATCCCTCCCAAAGTGATTGTATACAATATTGAACCTATTATCATACAATAACCTGAATTTTGTCAACTACTCACTGCCGTAAATATGGGGGAAAACGCCAAAAAAGATTGATTTAATCGGATCTATTTGATTCGGCAAACCATTTTATGCAATTTTAACAAACCGATCTTGCAATATCAACCAACTAAAGTCTTGCCTTCCGGGTGTATCAATTCCTTTTTGGCCGCATGCTGCATAGACAAGCTGAGCGCGAAAGACGCGGGACCGACACGGCCTAAATACATAGCCGGAATTAAAACTGCCCAACTGGCCGGATGCAGGCCGGGCGTGCCCGCCGATGTCAGGCCGACCGTCGCGAAAGCGGATGTTGATTCATAGATCAGATCCAGGAAACTGAATCGGCCGGCTCGTAAAGCATCATTTTCGAAAAAGCTTATCAGCATGCTGCAGACAAGAACAATGCTCATGGCCAGACCCATGATGGCAAAAGCCCGGGTAAAGGTTTCGCGCGGCAGGCGGTGCCGGAACAAGACGATGTTTTCCTGACCCTGAATGTCGGATATGATCGTCGCCAAAATGACGGCAAAGGTGGACACCTTAATGCCGCCGCCGGTCGAACCGGGCGCGGCGCCGATAAACATCAGAATAGTCGTCATGAATTTGGAGCTGTCGGTCAGGCTCCCCTGATCAATCGAATTAAAGCCGGCCGTCCGCGGCGTCACCGACTGGAAAAAAGCGGCGAACGGCCGCTGCCATTCCGGCAGAGATCCCAAAGCATAAGGCGTCGTTTGATTGTTGTATTCGACAATCAGGAAAAACGCGGTTCCCAGCAAAAGAAGCAATCCGGTCATGGACAAGACAACTTTGCTGTGAAAAAGCAATTTGCGTTCCTTATGGAAATCGAGCAGATTGGACCAGACAACAAATCCCAAGCCGCCGAAAATGATCAGGAGACCGGTGGTCAGGATAACGATCGGATCGTCATTCCAGCCGGTCAGGCTGCTGAACGGCCCGGCGTCCGAATCGCCGTGCAGATCGAATCCGGCATTGCAGAAAGCCGATATGGATTGAAAAAAGCCCTTGCCGACGCCGCGGAGGAAGCCGTATGTTCTGGCGAAACGCCAGGACAGAATGACACCGCCGATAAATTCGGCGCCAAATGTGATCGCCATGATTTTG
>CAYRWC010000057.1:0-11034 GCA_964427795.1 uncultured Oscillospiraceae bacterium
TTGCCATGTTTGCCCGGTCGGCTATAATATAATCTGATATCCTGGAATAGATCATGAAAACCAAACAAATTATATAAGGCGGCAAAATATGAAACATTGCGGAACTCAGATTCTGGAAACAAACAGGCTTTTACTGCGCAGATTTACTTTAGACGACGCTGAAGCAATGTATAAAAACTGGGCATCCGATCCGGAAGTCACAAAATATCTGATGTGGCCAGCTCACAAAAGCAGTTCAGTCAGTTTAGACGTGCTTGAGAGATGGGTGTCTGCATATGATCAAATAAATACCTATCAGTGGGCAATCATTATTAAGGACGAAAGCCCGGAACCGATCGGATCCATTGGTGTTGTGCAGCAAAACGATACAATTGCGATGGCGCACATCGGGTATTGCATCGGAAGAAAGTGGTGGCATCAAGGAATCACTGCCGAAGCGTTGAAAGCCGTGATGGATTTTTTATTTGATACCGTTGGTATAAACCGCATTGAATCCAGACATGATCCGCGTAACCCGAATTCGGGACGTGTTATGAAAAAATGTGGAATGCGATATGAGGGAACGATGCGGGCTGCGGATTGGAACAATCAGGGAATATGTGACGCCTGCTATTATGCCATGCTAAAATCGGATCGCTGTATTGAAACAAACGAAGCGGGTTGATCCGTTGCTTCCGATACATGAAGAAGCACAAAGAAAATCAATAAATTCTTATACATCTTTATCCTCCCTGATATCTGCATTGATATCCGCATATCGATCCTTGAAGAATACGTCAATAAAATATGCGCATATTAGTATATAATGTACAATCACGCGCAAAATAAGGTGTTATTATAGAATATGCGTATAATTAGGCATAATAATGAAAAATGCGTTTAAAAGCGCATAGTGAGTTCGCGTTTTGACAGATGTGTCTTAATATTGCATAATAAAAACGAAGATGTCTGCAAATGAAGCGTAAGAAAACGGCACGATTGATCTCTCGAAAAAGACGATCTGGAGAATTCAGAGATGGCGGTGAACAGGATGACCTGTATAAATAAGAATGAAGTACTGGTGGAAAAGATCAATGAGCTTTGTTCGATCGTGGACAGAACGGAGATGCTGCTTGTGGGGATCGGCATCCCGGTCTGTTTTGAGAGCCAGGGGTATCCCGGCGAGTCGGGCTTTGCAGGCGGCACGATGAATGATGGATTTATGGCAAAAAAACATATTGCCGATGGGACAATGGCCTTTTTGGCACAGACGCTGGGTATTGATAGCGGCAATATGGAGCCGATAAGCGCCCGCTACGCTGTTCATGGCGACGGTAATTACGATGTCATTATCGGTTTTCCTGTCGAAAGCAAAACCGTTCTGCCTGAATTTTTACCGGAGCACACGATAACGCTTACCCTTCCTGCCTGTCGTTATGCACGGCTGGAAATAAATGAAAATCGAACGGATCGGGAGGGTTATCGGGAAAGAATGCAAGCCGATGAATATTTTATCGGCGGCTTTCGGAGAGATACCAAATATGTTTATAACCTTGCCGGTTATCCTATGAATACGTATGATCCGAATGGCAATTATTTAGTTAAATATGAACCGATACGCGTCGCTGCGACTGAGGACGATTGCTTTGATTCTTTTGAATTTCAACCTGTTTTACTGCCTCCGTGGAAAATAGCCTGTTGCACCCGGCCGCATGGCAAGGATGAATCTGGATGCATATTTGATTATTTTGCAATCGCGACAGAGATCTATAAAACCGGTTTGACCCGATTTTATCAAAATGGTGATTTTTATGGATTCCCGATTGATCACGAAGAAAGTTATAAAAGCTGTTTCGGCTCTCGCGTTTCATCTTTCGTCGGCTTGCCCGACAATGTGGAAAAAATAATACTTCCCGGCGGAATGTATATTCATGTGACGCAGAAAGAATTTAACGGAGACAATCCTTCCATGCCTTATGATGTGGCCTTTAATCATATGGATAAACTGTACTTTGCTTCACATCCCGATTATGCGTTCGATCATAGCCGCAAAGTTATTGCCCGTTTCCGGCAGGCGAATTGCGCCTCGGTTTTCGTTCCGGTGAAAGGATGCTCATAAAATGAAAACGAAAAAACAGGAAGAGATAGTATATTCATTTTTATCAGCGCTTGGCGATGAGGTCAGACCCTTATATCAAGATATCGTCGTGTGCTTATCGGAGCTTGGATATTATCCGCAAAAAGAAAAATCCAATATATCCTTTAAACATGACTTGCATCATAAACAGATCGCAAAAATGGGTATAAAGAATAATAAGGCGCTTCTTCCGTTTTTTGCCTTGAGATTTTCAGCTTGCAGAGATTATTCGCAAAGATTTGCCGATATTGTCGGCGCGGCGATTACAAAATATCCTCATCGCGCCGCGCGATGTCCTAGCGGCGGCTGTAATTTTTGCAAGGGCGAAGCCGTTTCGCACATTTACACCTATATGTTTCCCGACGGGGAGAGCAAAGCGCATTGCGGCTCGGTCGCGCTCGAGATCCAGAAAATGACGGTGGATGACATCGAAGAAATAAAAAAACTGATACAAGAAGAACATGCGTATTTAGTGAAGCATGAAGCCGGTCTGCCGGTAATCTGACGGGCTGTTATCGGCTTAAATTGCCAATTATAAATCATATGTCTGAGCAAAAGATGATGTGGCTTGATAAAAAACCTATTGACCTTGACGTTACGTCATAGACTATTTTCTACTTAGCCGCTTTGTGTCGATGAGTGGACTTTAATGAAAAGAGGTTAATTTTATCAATGATCCGGATAAATCGGTTATAAAGAGCCGTATGCGGCGCAGTCTGGTGAATGGTGAACGGTATGGAATACAGCATTAATCAATTGTCGATACTCGCGGGTGTCAGCATACGTACCCTGCATTATTATGATGAAATAGGACTCTTAACGCCCAAAAGGGCCAGTGGCAACGGTTATCGGGTTTACGGACAAACTGAGGTCGATCTTCTGCAGCAGATTTTATTTTATCGCGAGCTTGGCCTTCAGCTTGCCGAAATCCAAAAAATGGTTCAGTCAAATCAATATGACGGCATTTCCGCGCTGCAAAATCATCTGTCGGCTCTTAAAATCAGGAAGGACCAAATAGAACGATTGATTGCCAATGTGGAAAAAACCATTGCCGCCTCGAAGGGAGAAACTACAATGATGGATCATGAAAAATTTGAGGGATTTAAAAAAAAGAATATTGAAGATAATGAAAAGAAATATGGTGCTGAAATCCGTGCGAGATTCGGCGACGATGTGATCAATAAAAGTAACGCGAAAGTGATGAGTATGACAAAAGAACAATATGCCGATGCCGAATCCCTGGCACGCCAAATTAATGAATCCCTGAAAACCGCGTGTGAAGCCGGCGATCCGGCCGGCGAACTGGCGCAGAAGGTCTGCGGTATGCATAAAAAATGGCTTGGGTATTATTGGAGCACTTATACCAAAGAAGCGCATCTTGGATTGGCGCAAGCTTATGTGGACGATCCTCGTTTCGCTCAATACTACAACGAACATGCCGGCCCGGGCTGCGCCGCGTTTTTCCTTGAAGCGATGAAAATTTATTGCAAGTAAACTGCAATGACCGGCAGATCATTGTCTGGGTCAGCTAATGAAAATAAAAATATTGGAGAAAATTATGGCAACATGGAACGAACTGTTTCTCAGTGATAAATTCATTGAAGCCTTGCCGCAGCCGGAGGTTTATAAATTTGTCAAAATACTGGAAGGAATGTTTCCTGATTTGTCGTTGTCAATCTGGGATTTTTGTTGCGGGGCGGGAAGGCATACCGTTTTGTTGTCCCAAATGGGGCATCATGCTTATGGCAGTGATGTATCTGAAAACGGTATTATTCACACCAAAAAATGGCTGGATGATCATGGGTTGCAGGCGACGTTGAAAGTCGCGGACATGACTGAAAAAGCGTTCCCAGACACGCTTTTTCATGGCGCTTTCTCCTGGGATGCGCTGCATCATAATACCCTTGGCGAAATTGAAAAAGCCGTCGGTCATATACAGGAAAGTTTCTATGATAACGGTATGTTCATGGCCTCGCTGATTTCAACGAAAAGCGGTTCATTTTCTCATGGAACAGAGATAGAAACGAATACGTATGTCAACGATAAAGGATCGGAAGCAGGTGTTCCTCATCATTATTTTGATGAGCAAGGTATACGGGATCTGTTTCATGATTGGCGCATGATCAGCTTAGTTGAAAATGAGGCGACCTATATTGAAGCCAATATCGATTTTTCAATGAATCCATTTCCTTATACAAAATGGTATGTCATTGTACAGAAACAGGGGAAGAGAGATGATTGAACCAGCTTTAATCAATGATATAAATAAATCTGGCAACATAGAAATGCTTTGTTTTTGTGGCCACGACTGTTCACGGTGTGTTTCATATCTGGCAACGATAAAGAACGACGATGAGCTGCGCAGGCAATCTCAACAATTTTATAAAGATCGGTTCGGGATCGCGGTGCCGCTATCTGAAATTCACTGCCTGGGCGGTCGTTCGGATGATATTTTCTATCTGTGCAAAGATTGTCCGTGGATGAAGTGCGCTAAAGAAAAAGAGCTGTCTGCTTGCTCCGAATGTGCCGAATACCCGTGCAAACCTCTTGCGGCATATCAGAAAAAATATGTAAATCAATGCAATCAGATTTGACGGAGGGCGGAAAATATCCGCCGCATGAAGTTGGACGGACGAAATGAGGAACAGATCCGGCGGGCGCTCGATCAAACGCGAACAATATATGATCAATTACCCTATCCGGTAATTGATACAACCACGCTCACGCCCGAGGAGACGGCGGAAAGTATACAGCGGATTATTTGCATCGATTGAGCCTGAGTTCAATACCGATTTCGGAGAAGCAAATCTCGGTTCTGCCAATCTCAATTCTGCAAAGAGTTTTACTCTATGATAAGATAATCCCTTACCTTACGCGGAAACCATAAATGTTGTTTTATGCATGCCATCATATTGACAACTATCTATATGCGCGTTAACATATAGAAGATCTTCGATATGCTTTAAGCGAGAAGGAAGGATGAAATCGATTCATGTATAGCTATAGTGACTCAGCGTTAATTTTTAAGGCCTTGTCGGATGAGACGCGGCTTAGAATCATCAATATGTTATCCGGCGACGAGTTATGCGCCTGCAACCTCCTGGAAGAATTTGAAATCACGCAGCCGACGTTATCTTATCATATGAAAATACTAACGGAAAGCGGCTTGGTTAACGCCCGCAAGGACGGAGCCTGGATGCGTTATACCTTAAAGATGAATGCGGTCAATGATATAAAAGAGTTTTTAGATAAAATTACGTCTGACACCGGCATCCATACAAGAAAGTGTCAAACGATATGCAAGTGATAACAACTGTTTTTGGCTGGCTCAACGACCAGCTGCTCAAAATGGTTTGGCTTTCCGACTTGGTGCGGCTGCTTATCGAGAAGGTTTTTAAGCTTTCCGTGTCGGACCGTATCGGCGGCAGCATCCATTTCTTCATTTACGATACGGTCAAGATATTTATCTTGTTATCGGTTTTAATCTTTACAATTTCATATATCCAGAGCTTCTTTCCACCGGAACGGACCCGGAAGATTCTTGGACGCTTCAACGGTATCTGGGCCAACATACTTGGCGCTCTGCTGGGAACGGTTACTCCTTTCTGCTCCTGCTCATCGATTCCTTTGTTTATTGGTTTTACCAGCGCCGGACTGCCGATCGGCGTTACCTTCTCCTTTCTGATCTCATCGCCGCTGGTCGATCTGGCTTCGATTTTGCTTTTGGCCAGTATTTTCAATTGGCGGATCGCGATTGCCTACGTCATAGTTGGCCTCATCCTGGCTGTTATCGGCGGCACCGTGATCAGCAAATTAAAACTGGAGAAATATGTCGAGCCCTTTGTTTTTACTAATCGTTTGGCAGATAATCCTGATTTGGACATGAAAACGCGTGACCGCCTCTTATTCGGCCGCGATCAGGTTAAAGAAATCATCCGCAAGGTTTGGTTGTATATTCTGGTTGGTGTGGGCATTGGTGCCGCGATCCACAATTGGATACCCGAAAACATCATTACGGCTGTTCTGGGCCGTGATAATGCTTTTTCCGTGCTTATTGCCACCTTGATCGGCGCGCCGATGTATGCGGATATCTTCGGAACCCTGCCGATTGCTGAAGCGTTAGTGAGCAAGGGCGTCGGAATCGGCACGGTTTTATCTTTCATGATGGCCGTCACCGCATTGTCTCTGCCATCGATGATCATGTTGAAAAAGGTCGTAAAAACCAAGCTGCTGGCCATTTTCGCCGGCATCGTCTTGATCGGTATCCTGATTATCGGCTACTCGTTCAATGCGTTTGGCGTATGGTTCATTTAAAGGGTGATTGAAAAATGCTGTCGAAGAAAAAAAATACGGGTTGTTGCTCCGATCCCAAATGTTGTGGTTCGGCTGTGCAAGATTCAACGCATGCCGGAACCTCGGAGAAAAGACAGATAAAAATTGATTTTCTTTATCTTAATCTGGAGGTCTGCACTCGCTGTCAAGGCGCGGATACAACATTGGGTGAGGCGATTGGCGATGTCGCGCAGGTGCTGGAGTCAGCCGGCGTTGAGGTGCTGGTCAATAAAGTGAATATCAATACGGAAGATTTGGCGGTCCGATATCGATTTGTCAGTTCACCAACCATTCGGATCAATGGCCGTGATATCGCCTTGAATGTCAAGGAAAGTATGTGCGAATCATGTGGCGATCTTTGTGGCGAAACGGTGGACTGCCGGATTTGGACCTGGCAGGGAGTCGATTACCCACAACCTCCGAAAGCGATGATTATCGACGCAATTCTTCGGGCTGTCTATGGCGCGCCGGCGACGGAGGATCAGCATGAAAATAAACCCTACCAGCTTCCCGACAATCTGAAGCATTTCTATCAGGCTATGCAAAAAAAGGGGAATTGATGGTATGAGTAAAGCGGCAAATAGAAAAACCGGCATCAGTTTTTTTGAAAAATATCTGACCATCTGGGTTATTCTTTGCATGGCGGCAGGCGTTCTGATCGGCCGTTTTTTGCCGGCTATACCAAAATTCCTTGGCCAGTTTGAGTATGCGCAGGTTTCCATACCAATCGCCATATTGATTTGGCTGATGATCTATCCGATGATGATGAAGGTTGATTTCGCCAGCATTAAATATATCGGGAAAAATCCGAAAGGCCTCTATGTTACCTGGGTGACCAACTGGCTGATCAAGCCCTTCACCATGTACGCTATCGCAGCCTTTTTCTTTTTTGTCGTTTTCAAAGCTTGGATCGCGCCTGATCTGGCGAAAGACTATTTGGCCGGAGCGATCCTTTTAGGCGCGGCTCCTTGTACCGCCATGGTCTTTGTTTGGAGTTACCTGACAAAAGGCAATGCAGCCTATACGGTCGTCCAGGTCGCAACCAACGACTTGATTATCCTTGTGGCCTTCACCCCGATCGTCGCTTTGCTGCTGGGTATCAGCGGGATCGCAATCCCTTGGATGACTTTGCTGCTTTCTGTTCTGTTGTTTGTGGTTATTCCGTTGGCCGGCGGTGTGTTGACACGCGTCAACATCATTAAGCGCAAAGGTATCGACTACTTCAACAATTTATTCCTGCCCAAGTTTAGTCATGTAACCATAGCGGGTTTGTTGCTCACATTAGTCATTATCTTTTCTTTTCAGGGCGATGTGATTATCAACAATCCCTTTCATATAATTTTAATTGCCATTCCGCTGACGATCCAGACCTTTCTGATTTTCTTTATCTCCTATTTTGCCGGCAGAAAACTCAAGCTGTACCATTGCATCGCGGCACCGGCCGGCATGATCGGAGCGTCCAATTTCTTTGAACTGTCGGTAGCCGTTGCCATTTCGTTATTTGGTCCGACATCGCCGGTTGCCCTGGCCACGGTTGTCGGCGTGCTGGTTGAAGTTCCGGTCATGCTGACTCTGGTTAAGATTGCCAATCGAACCACTCATTGGTTCCCCCCGGAAGAGGAGCTTAAAGCATGAACAATCCGGCCGAAGCTAAACGAATCGTGATTATCGGCGCCGTTGCCGCCGGAACATCGGCTGCCGCCAAGGCCCGGCGCAACGACGAAGCGGCCGGAATCGTCATTTATGAGATGGACGAGCATATTTCCTATTCCGGCTGCGGTCTGCCTTACTATATCGGCGGCAAGGTTGCCGGCTTGTCCGAACTGACGCCGCGAGATCCGGCTTTCTTTTGGAATAAATACAGAGTCGATGTGAAGATCAGACATCAGGTTCTGAGCATTGATCCGGCGGCTAAAACGCTGGTTGTTCGCAATTTGGCCGACGGATCCGACTTCCAGGACCGTTACGATATTCTGATCCTGGCAACCGGCGCAGCTGCCGTCGTTCTGCCGATCCCGGGCGCCGAAGGCCCGCAGGTTTTTACCTTGCGCAATCCCCGCAGCGCCGAAGCCGTCCGCCGCTTCATCGAACAGCGCAAACCCCGAACGGCGGCGGTTATCGGCAGTGGTTTTATTGGTATGGAAATGGCGGAAAACCTTGCTTATGCCGGATTAGCTGTAACGGTTATCGAGAAATTGCCTCAGATCTGTCCGTTCGTCGATCCCGATATGGCGCCGTACCTGCGGCAATATCTGGAGAAGAAAGGGGTCACAGTCTTGACCGGCCGGTCGGTATGGTCGGTCGAGCCGGATGCGATCCGTCTGGATGACGGATCCGTCCAGTCGGCAGATTTGGTTATCATGGCTGTTGGCGTCCGGCCGAATACCGCTCTGGCCGTCGCGGCCGGCGTTGAGATCGGACCGACCGGCGCGATCGCCGTCAATGAAAAGATGCAGACGAACCTGCCGGATATCTATGCCTGCGGCGATTGCGCAGAAAGCTTCTCGATCGTCGACAGCCGCAAGCTGTACCGTCCGCTGGGTTCAACTGCAAACAAGATGGGACGGATCGCGGGCGATGCGGCGACCGGCGGCAGCTTGACTTTCCGGGGAATTGCCGGCACCGGCATTTTCAAGGTCTTCGATATGAGCGTCGCCGCCTGCGGCCTCAATGAGCGGCAGGCTCGCGACAGCGGGTATGATGTGGTTGTCAGCCACAACATCAAACCCGATAAACCGGAATATTTTGGCGGCCGGGAAATGGTGATCAAAGCCCTTGCCGACCGCAAGAGCGAAAAGCTGCTCGGTGTGCAGATTATCGGTTACGACGGCGTCGACAAACGGATCGACGTCTTTGTGACCGCCATGACAGCCGGTTTGACCGCTTCGGATCTATTTCACCTGGACCTGGCTTATGCGCCGCCTTTTGCCACCACAAAAGATCCGGTCCTGTATACGGGCATGATCCTGGACAATGCCATCCGCCGCGGCCGCGAATTAATGACGGCCGACGCGGTATTGTCTGCCGCTCCGGAGGATATTCAGATCGTTGACGCCCGTGCTTCTGAACAATATGCGAAAAGTCATGTTGACCGTGCCGTCAGCATGCCGCACGACTCCATCCGCGAGCAGATGGAGGTTCTCGACAAGGAAAAGCCGGTTGTCACCTATTGCAATAAAGGAACGACCGGAAACGCCGCGCAGAATATCCTGATCAATCATGGATTCAAGAAGGTCTATAATCTGTCAGGCGGCCATCGGCAATACCAAATCAGTAAAAAAAATCAAAGTGAAGCAGTAAATGTTGAACAAATAAAAAATACCTGGAGGGAAAATCACATGGAAATCAAAGTAGTTGGACCGGGTTGCAAAAATTGCAAAAATCTCTTACATGCGACTGAAGAGGCCGTAAAAGAGCTGGGAGCGGACGTGCCGATCATTTATGTCACCGAGATGGCGGATATTGCGGCGACCGGAATCATGCGTACGCCAGGCTTGATCATCAATGGAAAGATCAAGGTCATGGGCCGCGTTCCCGCGGTTCATGAAATAAAACAAATGATTCAGGATGAGTTGAACGGTTGACAATTCATCCTGTGTTCAGAACTTGAAATGTAGCTTGACGATCAGTAAACGCCGTATTGGTGGGCGGTATTGTACATGGCAATGACATTCTCGACCGGCGTGTTGTCCTGGATTTGATGCGTCGGAGCGAAATGATAACCGCGGCATTCCATCATGATTTCCAGCGTTTCTTTGCAGTTTTGCTCGACTTCCCGGACGGTGCCGACGGCCAGCGGGCCGGCGGTTGATATGCAGCCCCGGAAGTTGAGCCGGCCGCCAAAATGATCCTTTAAATATTGGGGACTCATGTTGGCGGCTTCGGGCTGCAGGGTATCTACGCCGCGCACGCCGATTTCAATGAAATCTTCATAAGCCCAGCTGGAGGATCCGCAGGTATGGACGATGACCGGTATGCGGTAAGCGCCGGCAAGGTCGCAGAACTGCTTATGGATCGGTTTCAGCACTTTTCGGTACATATCCGGGCTGATCATCGGCGCTATCTGGGTGCCCAGATCTTCTCCGAGCCACATAAAATCAATCAGACCCTCACATTTATCGAGGGTGCGTTCGAGCATCTTGAGCTGGAAATCCGCCCGGCGGTGGATAAAGCGCATTGCGGCGTCATCTTCGGTCAAAAGATGGCATAGCGCGTCTTCCATACCCATAATCCGGCCGTTGGAGTTGATAATATCCGGCACGCCGGCATTGCCGACAAATAAACCATACTGATTATCATAATGCCTGGCTTTGATCAGCGCGGCATCGTAATCGAAGTGGTCGGGGTCTGGTATCGGGAATCGATCAAACTGCTCGTCTGTGGCATTGAGCAGCGGGAAATCGCAAAAATCCCAATAACCGCCGCTTTTGTTTTCAATCCAGCGCGTCATGCTGCCTTCAAGCTGATTGATTCTTCTGTTTGCAGGAACGTGAAATAATTCCGGACCGATATAAGGCGCATCGATGCTCCGGTAATCGACGCCGATCGCCTGCATCATCAGTTCCATATTATCCTTCGGTATGCCC
>CAYRWC010000058.1:0-10932 GCA_964427795.1 uncultured Oscillospiraceae bacterium
ATGCCGCCGGTGGCTTCATTTGCGGCACGCACGGTGCAGCCGCTGACACTTTCACCGATCTCGTTTAAAAGCGGGAAATTCGATACTTCCATGATGATCTCGTTGTCTTCGCCATAATGGATAAAAGCGTCGATATTAAATGTAAAAGGGGTGCTGACGCCGACATGGGAACCAGCTTCGATGCCATTGATAAAAAGCTTCAATGAATTCTGAACGCCGCCCACCTGAAACAAAGCAAGCTTATGTTCATAACTTTTATCGATAAATACAGTTCTCGTGTACCGAAAACGTCCAACTATGTTGGGCAAGGACATATCAGGAACCGTGCCTTCGACCGGATAACGCTGCAATCGGTAACCCGGATTGAAACGGAGCGAATTCCAAAGCGCGGTTCGCTGTAAGGTGTCTGTCCTGTCTTCCCAGTAGGCGGGTACGAAATCAAGTGCGGCCGTATCCCCAAAATCACCGGTTTCTTCAGGGGAATAAGCTATATTCCAAATACCGTTAAGCGTGATGAGATCCATCTTATTTGTCCTTTCCGGTACGGTATGATGTTATACTCTTGTTAAGATAATCAACGGATTCGGCAGTGTCAAGTTGTTTTCAGAATTTTCATGATCAGCGGCATAGATGGGGATGACCCATAAAAATTACTGGAGGTCAAGCGCGATGGAGAAGGAAGATTTGATTGCTCCCTGCGGGATGAACTGCGGTTTGTGTGTCAGTTATCAATTTATGATTAGCGACTTGAATAAACGGGGATTTAAGCGAACCTACTGCGCCGGCTGCCGGCCGAGAGGCAAGAACTGCGTCTTTATGAAGGCGTCATGCGATTTGCTGGGAAAAGGCCTGGTCCGCTTTTGTTTCGAATGCAACGATTACCCCTGTATGCGTCTGAAGACGTTGGATAAGCGTTACCGTACCAAATATCGTATGAGCATGATCGAAAATTTAAACAATATAAAGGATCAGGGGATGGAGAAATTTTTGGAAAAAGAAGCGGAAAAGTGGCGCTGCCCGAAATGCGGCGGCGTGATCTGCTGTCATAATGGATTGTGTCTGAACTGTGATCTGGATCGGCTGCACACCAAATAAGCGATTGAAAATTCATTTATACCAGAGTATGATAGGGAAAAACGAGGTAGACAGGATGCTGCTATTTATTGATCTTAACCGGGATGATGATCTGTAGCACTTGTGTCCGACGATAACGACTGACAGCTTTTTGTTCGTTTCGCGGGTACAGGTGCTTGATGTGTTGTACCTGTGGGATGGATAAAACAGCTGTTTTATTTTGTTGTGTTTTAGCAATCACCACAGGGGTACATGGCGTATCTGAGTGGTGATTTTTTATTTTGAGGGGTCGTGATAGGATGCGGTATATAGATTATGTCGGCGTTGATAGCTCCGGTCAATCGGCGGTGAAACAATAATTTTACGGAGGTTATAATATGCCGACTATAAACGGCGAATTACACCAAGCGTGTATTGAAGCGGAAGAATTAATCCATTATATCGGGCAGACTGTAGATATTCACGGTATCGTCTACAAAATCCGCAAAATGTCGGACTTCGCCTTTGTCATCCTGCAAACAAAAAGCACGCTTTTACAATGCTTATATTCGGAGACGTTTTCCGAATTTCCCTTATCGGATTTGCAAGAGAATATGAGCGTCGTCATTAAAGGCGAGGTCATTGCCGAGCAACGCAGCCGAACGGGAATCGAAGTGCGGCTGGTCCGTTATCGGGCTTTGTCGCATGCCGCAGCGGAACCGCCTGTCGTCATCAACGGCAAGGAAGTTGCGGCTTCCCTTGAAACGCTGCTCGACTACCGTCCCATTACTTTGCGAAACGCCAAAGAGAGAGCCATATTTAAAATACAAGACGGGATTTGCGCCGGCTTCAGGGATTTTCTGCGAGCAAATAAATTCACAGAAATTCATTCGCCGAAAATAGTCTTCAGCGGAGCGGAGGGTGGAGCTAATATCTTTAAATTAGATTACTTCGGCAAAGAAGCCTATCTCACGCAGAGCCCGCAGTTTTACAAGCAGATCATGGTCGGCGTTTTTGAGCGCGTCTATGAAATCGCGCCGGTCTTCCGCGCCGAAAAGCATGATACTTCGCGGCATATCAACGAATACACCAGCGTCGACCTGGAAATGGGATTTATCGATAATTTTTATGACATCATGCGGCTTGAAACAAAAATGCTGGCATATGTCATTGATTCTTTAAAGGAAAACTATGCCGGTGAACTTGCATTGCTTAAAACGGATTTGCCTATCGTCGCGGATATACCCGCCCTGAAATTCATGGAAGCCAAACAGCTGATATCAAAATCTTGCCGGCGGGAAATTACCGATTTTGAAGACTTTGAACCGGCGGAAGAAAAACTGCTTTGTGAGATCATGAAAAAAGAGACCGGTTGCGATTTTGTTTTCGTCACGCATTATAAATCCTCAAAACGGCCGTTTTATGCCATGGAAAGTCAGGATGACAAGGAATTTACAGAGAGCTTTGACCTCCTGTTCCGCGGCATGGAAATTACCACCGGCGGCCAGCGCATTCACGATTATCAGGAACAAGTCGCAAAAATGCTGGCCAGAGGTATGAATCCGGAACTTTTTACCAGTTATCTGATGGCTCATAAATGTGGATTACCGCCTCACGGAGGGCTGGGTCTTGGCCTTGAAAGATTTACGGCCAGACTGCTTGATCTTCCCAATGTTCGGTATGCGACATTATTTCCGAGAGATATTCACAGATTGGAGCCATAATGAGTATGATAAGTAAGAAAAACGAAAGAATGGGGTGCAATAGATATGGAAGCTATTATTCTGGACGGAAAAAAACTTGCGCAGGAAATTGAAGGCGACTTGAAAATCCGCGTGGGGAAGATTATCGAGAAAACGGGGATAACGCCTTGTTTGGCAACGATTTTGGTTGGCAATGATCCTTCGTCGGAAATTTATGTCAATATGAAGGGAAATGCCTGCAAACGGGTCGGCCTGGAATCCAAAAAAATACGATTGCCGGAAGAAACGACGACAGAGGAATTATTAAGCGTTATAAACGAATTGAACCAGGATGAGCAGGTCTTTGGCATATTGCTGCAGCATCCCGTTCCACAAAACATCAACGAACGCCTGTGCTTTGACAAAATTGACATACAAAAGGATGTCGATGGCGTAACGGCCTTGGGATTCGGCAAAATGTCATTAAATGAAACCGCTTTTATGAGTGCTACTCCCGGCGGAATTATGAAGCTATTGGCGGCTTATCATATTAATCTGGAAGGGAAAAAAGCAATCGTTGTCGGACGCAGCGCTATTCTGGGAAAACCGATGGCTATGATGCTTTTAAATGCCAATGCCACGGTAACCATTTGCCACTCTAAGACAAAAGACTTGCAGGAGCTTGTCAGGCAGGCCGATGTTGTTGTCGGAGCCGTCGGAAAACCGGAATTTATTAAAGCAGAATGGATTAAGGACGGCGCTGTGGTCATCGACGCAGGATATCATAAAGGTGGAATAGGCGATATCGAGATTGAGCAAGTCAAAGCAAGATGTCTGGCCTATACGCCGGTTCCCGGTGGCGTTGGACCGATGACCATTGCTACGTTGATCGCTCAGACTGTTGAATCGGCAGAGAAGAAATTGTTAAATTCATAGATGGTTGTTTCATAGGAAAATCAAGGAGGCATCGGGAGGAATCTTGATGCCTTCCTTTTGTAGTGCATATTGCATAACTTTGACGTAAATATGTGTGCCATTGCATGAAATTTAATAAACCCATTGGTCTTGCTGTAACGAATGCGTATCCTCCGTCGTTATTATAATAAAGATAGTAAAAATGATTTTAAAGACTGAGTATTAAATGTGAAATATGGAGATTTGTATATGAAAAGAGTTATACAGTTTTCTCTCGTTTTTCTTACTTTCTCTTTTTTAGCAGGATGTACAGTGAATCATATAACGGAGATAAGTAATATAGAAACGGAAAATTATACCAACAACCAGTCTGGCAGCTTATCGTCATTCTCTCAGGATAGTTCAACGGATCAACCAACATCATCAAGAAAGCGTCATATTGAAATACTTTTTTCTGATCCATCACAATTAACACTGTTATCTGAGCTTGGCATACCGGATGGTTTTGCAGAACCAGACTGGCTGCCGACTAGTATTATGGGAATCAATCAGGGCCAATATTCATTGATTGAAAAGATGCAAAAAGCAGTATTATGCAATATTAAGAGTATTCAAAAAGATACTGTCCTAGTCGATATCATCAATTGGGACGGCAATGAAGATAACATATTAGATGTTGATTTTACTCAAATCAAGGAGGCAGGTGTTCGCTTTAAACTAGATCCCTCCGCACAAGTTTGGCTTTGTGCAAATGGACCGACATCTTATCGGATTTCGACAGATGAATTTTTATCGTTTTATCAAGCATGTTCTGAAGATATACGCACGATACTTCTTTTTGTTATTGATGAAAGAGATCACACAATAGATTCTATTGTTGAGTTATACTACCAATAGTTCATTGCTATTTTTTAATGGTATAATTTGTGAAAAGCATATTCCCTTAATAGAGTCGGTATGACCTTGGCGAGAATAATGGTGACTAAATGAAAAAGCTGATCATGATCAATGGCACGATGGGCGTTGGTAAAAGTGCGGTATGCAGGCAGCTGCTCAAGATCTTAACGCCCGGAGTCTGGCTGGACGGCGACTGGTGCTGGAACATGAATCCATTTGTCGTTACAGATGAAAATAAAGCGATGGTCACAAGCAACATCAGCTATCTGCTCCAATCATTTTTAAGGAATACCGGTTACGAGTATGTCATTTTTTGCTGGGTGATCCATCAGGAAATCATTTTCGATCAGATTCTGGCAAACCTTCGGGAGGATGATTTTGAACTGTATAAAATATCGCTGATCTGTTCCGAGAAGGCGCTGGCAGCCAGGCTGCAAAAGGATGTGGAAGCAGGTATCCGCAATCAGGATATCATCAACAGGAGCTTGCCCCGGCTTGCTTTATACCGCGGCATGGATACACAGAAAATCGATGTCAGCGACATGACGGCGGAGCAGGCGGCGCAGGAGATTAAACAACTGGTCCTTCATTCATGATACCCATAGCAGGGAGGAAGATAATATGACGCATACAGTATTGCCAGAAAATCGTGAGGTTGTCATTTCAGTAGGCGGTTCTGAAGCCAATATCAACGGATTTGATTCCGACGCCATACAAATGGCGGTTGAGCTGCTGAAGGCTCATGGCGGCGGAACAGTCAAGCTGGAGAAAGGCATTTATGAAATTTACGCGCCGATAAGGCTTGCCGCCAATATAATGCTTGCGGGCGCCGGCGAAGAAACAATTCTGCATAAGGTTGACGGTTTTCAAAGCCTTTTTGCCGAAGATGCGGATTACGGTGAGCTTTTTATTCAGGTCAAAGACGCAAGCGGATTTCGTGAGGGAATGGGAATAATGGTTTATGATTCCCATTACGACAGCGCCTGGGATGTGAGTACAGCCGTTATCAGTAAAGTTGAGAAAAACAAGATAACTTTCGACAACTATCTGATTCGCGACTATGATGCCGACTTGAGCGGCACGGTGTCCAACGCTTGTTCTGTTATCGAAGGTGTTGAAGTCGAAAATGTAAAGATAACCGGGCTGTCCATTGACGGCAACGGGAAAAATAACGACACGCTCAACGGCTGCCGGGGCGGCGGGATCTATTTCCATAAATCAAGGAACTGCGTGGTTGAGCATGTAAAGTTATGGGACTTTAACGGCGACGGCATCAGATGGCAGATCGACGAGAATGTGACGATCAGCGCCTGCGACGTGTCCGGATGTACCGGATACGGGATCCATCCCGGTTCGGGCTCCTTGAATACGCTGGTTGAAAAGTGCGATATTCATGATAACGGGTCCGACGGCATGTTTGTTTGCTGGCGTGTGCAGAAGAGCATTTTCCGGAATAACAGCTTCCGTAATAACGGTGGCAGCGGCATATGCATCGGACATAAGGATACGGATAATTTATTTGAACAGAATCGTATTTGCGAAAACGCGTTTTGCGGTGTCTACATGAGAAAAGAGAAAGCCGGCAACGGCGCTCATCGTAATCGTTATATAAAAAATACGATTGAGAATAACGGCAGCGGCGAGAACGGTTATGGTTTTGTGATCGATAGCTATACCGAGCAAATCAGCATTGAAGACAATGTGATAAGCGATACAGGCGGCAACAGGCAGCGGATAGCCCTGTTGATTCGCGCGGAAACGCCGGACTTAAAACTAGCGCGTAATGTTATCAGCGACCATTGCGGCGGGGATATCATTTATAGAATCGCTGAAAGACCTTGATTTGCTATTTTTAACATCAAGTACGAATAATGAACATGATACAGGATGATATCAAATTGCAGGAGTGTGTTACAATCAGTATACAGTGCTTTGGATTTATACCAAGGAATGGGAAAAATGAAAACATCGCTAAAGAATCCGAGTATAATGCTGACATGGTTCATTTCCTATTGCTTGATGCTTTTAGTGCCGATTTTAATCGGTACGATTATTTATGTCAAGGCAGAAGATATCGTTGAAAAAGAAATCATCAATGTCAATACCGCCAGACTGAAACAGAGCCAGCAGGCTGTTGATAACGGAATCGATGATGTTAAACGGTTCGTTTATCAGGTTATGCTGGACAAAAAATTGCAGCGCCTGAGCCGGTTGACGCCACCTATCAAGAATACCGACTATTATTCGGTATATGAAGTCTTGTCCAATCTGTCCAACTATAAATCGGTGACGGCCATGATAAGCAGTTACTACATATATTTAAAAAACTCCGACAAAGTACTGAGCGGCAGCGGATTAGCCGATAAGGAAGTTTTTTACAACAGAAGCCTGACCAGCAGCACATACAATTTGGGCTTGTCTTATGACGATTGGGTCAGACTGGTCAAGGGAGAACATAAGACTCAATATATGCAGGTGGATACCCGGTTGAAAAATGAAGAAAAACCATCTCCGGCTGTCATATACACTCAGCCCTTGTATTCCGACGGTATGGCAGAACCGGATGCCACATTAATTGTAAAGCTGGATAATAAACGATTTCAGCAGAGCATACCAGATTTTACTTCATTGGATGATGGCTGGACGTTGCTGCTTAACGACGACGGCAATATCCTGTTTTCCACCATTCCTTCCGGGATCGGATTGGATATTCAATACGAAGAGCTGTCTAAAAGCACAGATATTATTTACCCTGTCATAAATGGCACAAAATATGCTGTTTCTTATATCACTTCCAATACCACGGCCTGGAAATATATTTTGATCGTTCCTGCTTCCATCTTCAAGCAAAAGGTCAAATACATCAGCGACCTGACTCTGTTTTGTTTGTTATTGTGTCTTGTTTTCGGAGCGTTTGCGGCATTTATTTTTACAAAGATGAATTATAATCCGGTTAACGAAATCATGCGTGTTCTTAAAAAGAAGTTTGGCGATAATCTGGTTAAAGACAAGAATGAATACCGCTTTATTCAAATGGCAATGAACAGCACGCTTAGTGAAAATGAGCGAATCAATCTGATATTAAAACAACAAAATGTCGCTTTGCAGTCCAGTTTTCTGCAGCAATTGCTGAAAGGCAAGCAGACGGATCTGGTTGTTATCGACAGCGCGTTAACCAATTATGATATCCATTTTGACAGCGATCGTTTTGCGGTCATGTTGATGTATATCAAGGACTTTGACGCTTTATTCCTAAATGATGAAAAAATTGGAGCCATGGAAAAAATTAAACTGGTCCAGTTCATCATTGCCAATGTGGTCGAGGAACTGGTCAGGCAGAATAACGGCGGCTATGTTTTTGAAGTGGATGATATGATGGCTTGTCTGATCAATCTCAGGCAGACGGCTGATACGGACGCAAAGCAGGATATGGTTCGTATCGCCAAAGAAGCGAAAGAATTTTTAGGAAGCAAATTCGCGATCAATTTAATGTTTTCATTTAGCGCCATACATCATGCCTTATGGGGGATTCCGGAAGCTTATCATGAGTCGCTGAGCGTCATGGAGTATAAAAAGACAATGGATAATGAAAGCCTATTAAGTTATGATGAATTGAATATAACCAATGGCTATTTCGATTATACGATCGAGACTGAGTACAAGCTGATCAATTATATCAAAGCGGGGGAATTCAAGCATGCGGAAGAGCTGTTGAACGATATTTTTGAGATTAATTTCTCCAAGACAACACTCTCAAACGATTTGATCAAATGCTTGATGTTCGACCTTGTCAACACCATGCTCAAGACCTTGCCGGAAATTAACTGCGCCAGCGACGGGGCGTTTTTGCGTGAGCTTGATATTGCCAACAGACTCTTGAAATGTGAAAAAATATATGATATGAAACGGCAAATGGTCGATATTTTCCGGATGATTTGCGATTATATCCAGCAAAACAAGGCAAAAAAAGATACTTTCATTAACAACGTTATCAATTATGTCAATGAAAATTATAATGATGCCAATATCAGCGTTTCAGTGATCGCCGGCAAGTTCAAACTGACGCCTTCTTATCTGACGAGGCTTTTCAAGGAACAGACCGGTTCGTGTCTTCTGGATTATATGGCCAAAGTACGTATCGACAAAGCCAAGCAGCTTCTGAAGGAAGGACGGCTGGATATCAAGGATGTCGCGGGCGAGGTCGGTTATTTCAATATCGGATCTTTTATCAGAACATTCAAAAAATTGGAGGGCGTTACACCGGGAGCTTATAAAGATATGGCATAAGGCCTGGAACATGCCCGATCGTATATTTTGCAAATTAAAGATCCATTCCTTAAAACAAATATCCTCATCTATGATTTTCAAAATTGTTTACGGATAGTGAATATTTATTTGAGTCAATGGTATTTCTATAATCAGGCTGAGTCGACTCAAACAAATATTCAAAAGGAGGCAATCTTTAATGAAAAGGGTTCTGAAGCAATCATTACTTCTGACGCTGACCTTTATACTTTTATGCAGTCTGGCAACAGGCTGCGGCACGATTTCAGAAGCCGGCAAAACCAGCGGGACTACGGCGGCGGCCGTCAGCACGACAACCGGCGGGACCGCCGCGGAGTCGACGGCTAATGAAAAAGAGTTGATTACGATAACGTCATTGGCTGCGGCAGATGCCTCTACCGACGCGTTAACCGGCGGTGATCTGAATAATACGCCCTTTGCCATTGAATTAGAGAAAAGAACAAGGGTTCATATCGAGTATATCATGTCGACATCGGAAGACATAGACACAAAGGCGTCTCTGCTGATTGCGTCTGATTCTATACCTGATATCTTTACCCTGCCTGCCAGTTATACCGGCGGTCCGTCAAAAGCTGTCGAGGATGGGCTGGCAATCAAAATAAGTGATTATTGGGATGAATACGCGCCTAATTATAAGAAAGTACTTAACGCTAATCCGGAGTGGCTGAGAAACATGAAAACCGATACCGGAGACGTTTTGACATTTTCATTTGTTCGTGAAGATAAATCCATTAATGTTTTTTTCGGGCCCATGTTCCGGAAAGACCTTCTTGACAAAGCAGGACTGGCGGTGCCGGAGACCATTGACGAATGGCATACGGCGCTGGTCGCTTTCAAAGATCAGGGGGTGAAAAGCCCGTTCACGGCTCTAAATTGGTTCCCTGGGTACAGTGGTGCGATTTCCGGAGCTTATGGCATTAACACCGACGCCAGCAAACCGGCGATAGGTACCGATGGAAAACTGCATTATGGCCCTATCGAATCAGGTTATAAAGAATATCTGACGACAATGAACCAATGGTTTACTGAATTCCTTATAGACCCGGATTTCATCAATCTGAATGACTGGGGAGTCCTTGATACGAAAATAGTTTCCGGCGAATCCGCGGTTACGCTGCATTTCCTGTCCAATGTCACCGCTTATGCCGATATGGCTAAGGATACTATTCCGGGATTTGAGATGGTGGCGGCGAAATATCCGGTGCTGAAAAAGGGTGATAAGCCTATTTATGGTCAGGCGGATGTTTCAACGACAGCGACCTGCATCGTCAGCGCCAAAAGCAAGTATATCGAGAGAGTTCTGGAGTATCTCGATTATGGTTATTCTGAAGAAGGGCAGCTGCTTAATAATTTTGGCATAGAAGGAGAGTCATATACTTTGGATGCCTCGGGAAATCCGGTATATACAAACCTGATCACCGATACGACTAATTCAAAAGGGTGGACACAGGATCAATCCTTGAGAATGTATTGTCCGGCTTCGGCGCTTACGAATTCGGTGCAGTTGACTAGTTATTTTAAACAGATCAGACTTTTGAATGATAAAGCCGAGAATGCGGTGGCAATCTGGAGCGAACCGCAGCTTTCCGTTGCCCTGCCAAGTCTTTCTTTCACTGATGCCGAGTTGGAAGTCATTAAAAATATGACAAATGTCAGCACATATGTGGATGAAATGAAAGCCAAGTTCATAACAGGAACCGAGCCGCTCTCAAATTTTGACGCTTATGTTGCGCAGTGCAAGAAACTGGGAATTGATGAAATGATGACAATTTATAATGACTCCTATGAAAGATATAAAAACAGATAGTATTTAGGTTGGCATACCGGCGGGAACAGGCATCCTGCAGTTTCCGCCGGCATAGCTTCTTATAGCCGCGGCAATCCAATCGTATGCCGGCAAGCGGCGAATCGCATGAAATCAAGGCGGGTATAATTATGCAAGCACAAAAATCGAATACGGCAATCCGGTTTATGAATGTCGGATATGGCATGATGCTCAGAAAAGATTTTAGGAAATTCAAATTCATTTATCTGATGATTTTACCGGTTTTGTTATATTATATTATATTTTGCTATCTAC
>CAYRWC010000059.1:0-10876 GCA_964427795.1 uncultured Oscillospiraceae bacterium
GGTCGGCCAGATTAAAGGATTCGACCGTCAGCTCATATAACTCCTGAACGCTGGCCGGAGCGAGAACAATATTGCGGTAATCGCCGTGGCCGCCGCCTTTTGTAGCCTGGAAATAATCGCCTTGCGCCGGCAATATGCCGCCGAGGCCGGGGCCGGAACGGACAATGTTGACGACGACCGCCGGCAATTCGGCGCCGGCAATATAGGAGAAGCCCTCTTGTTTCAGGCTGATGCCCGGACTGGAGCTGGTCGTCAAAACCCGGGCGCCGGCAGACGCCGCGCCATAGACCATATTAATGGCCGCTATTTCGCTCTCGGCCTGAACCATGACACCCTGGACCTCAACCATTCGTTTAGCCATGTAATGCATGACTTCGGTCTGAGGCGTGATCGGATAACCGAAATAATGCCTGCATCCGGCGCGGATTGCCGCTTCGGCAATCGCTTCGTTGCCTTTCATCAATACTCTGGTGCTCATGCTTTTCCCTCCTGCCGGTATACTTCGATAACATCGTCCGGACAGATTGTCGCGCAAATCGTGCAGCCCGTACATAAGTCCATCTGGTCGACGCCGGCGGGATGGAAGCCCTTATTGTTCAGCTTATCCTGCCTCAATTGAATAATTTTCTTCGGACATACCGAAACGCAAAGGCCGCAGCCCTTGCAGCGATCGTCGTCTATTTCTATCCTGGCCATATTCTTCCTCCCGGATTTACATATTACCCTATTATAAAATAATCCACACCCGCAGGCAACATAAAAATCGGTCGGCGGTACCGAACTCGTTCATAATCGGCAAGAAAACAGAAAGAAAACCGATACATTCCTTATTACGCCGCCGGCCGACGTCATATTTGATATTCTATGCCGCGGCGCAGACGCAGCAAGGGAACTCCCTGCGGTGTCTTGCCGCCCCAGTTGCAAGGAACTGCTTCATTCATCGCGGCGGCAAAAACGATCGGCAAATTCAATTGTTCGGCGGCTTGTTCAAGAATCGGCCAGGATTCGCTCAGCAAACCGGCATCGCCGGCGTCGAGTAAATTGGCATTATGCACCAGGCCGGTCAGAGGCAGCCCGGCCGCCGCCGCCAGCTCGCCGGCTACCGCGGCTATCTGCCCGGCGCTGCCGGTGAAGGGCCGGTACGGATTGACAACCATCAGGATAGCCGGCTGCGGATTCAGAGCCAGCAAGCGGGGCCGCAAGGCAGCCACGACGCGGGCGCCCAGATCTTCGCCGCCGATGTCCAGTACGGCGCGGCGGCTGTTATCGTCGAAAACGGCGTGCACTTCGGCGGGCACAGCCGGCACATCAACGTTGGTGCCGGCATAAACGGGCGCAATCAGGCGGATGCCGGCCTTTTCAACCAGGGCGCGGGCGTCCGCCGACCGGAAATAGGGATTGATGATATCCAGATCGCAAAGCGTAACCGGATGACCCTGTTCTGCCTGCCATAAAGCAAAATTGACGCTGATCTCGGATTTGCCGCTGCCGTAAGCTCCGACAAAAATCGTTATCCGCCTTAGATCCGGTATCGAAAAAGTTTCATTCATCGTTTTGTTCCGGCCGGTCAAACCGGCGCCTTTCCTGGTATTCATACCCGCCGGCTCCGCGGGAGCCGATCGGTCGAGGATCAACTCCTGTAGATTAACAAGCTTAGGTTTTTTTTGCAAGTTGATTGCACATGGACATGACATCAGGTAAACTATAAGAGGTCAATTTTGGCTTGCCACTGATGGAGGTTAATATGGTTTTCGCATTGAATACAGCTCCTTGGATGGAGCAGCATACAACCGTTTCCGAACAGTTTTTCTTTGGTGTAGCGATGGCGTTGATCGGTCTGGTTATCGCCATGATGTTCATATTGATCATCAGTTTGCTGATCAACGCCATAACCCGTTCGTCCCGCCGGCAAAAACAGGAAAATGCGGCAGGCGCGGTTCCGGCGATTGCCGACGCGGCGGATTCCGGGATTACTCCCGGCAGTACATCCGGTCGGACAGCAGGTCCGGCGCCGGCGGTATCGGCCGTCAATCCGGCGTTGATCGCCGTTCTGGCTGCCGCCGTCAGTGCCTTCAACGCACAGGCCGCGCGGCCGTCGACCGCCGGCTTTATCATCCGCCGGGTCAGACGCGTCTGATCGGTATCGCCCGAAGTATACCAACAAAAATTAAGGAAAAGTGTCGGATAAGATGAAACATGTTATTTTTCTCGGCGACGGCATGGCCGACCGTCCGCTTGAGTCGCTTGGCAATAAAACGCCGCTGATGGCCGCCGTCAAACCCAATATGGACCGCATCGCCCGCGAAGGTCTGGCCGGTATGGTCCGGACGGTGCCGGAAGGGCTCGCGCCCGGCAGTGATACGGCCAACATGTCGGTCATGGGCTACGACCCCCGCCTGTACTATACGGGGCGGTCGCCGCTGGAAGCCATCAGCATGTCCGTCGACATGGCGGCCGGCGATGTCGCGTTCCGCTGCAATCTGGTCACCCTTTCCGAAAACGACCCGGCCGCGGCCGAGGCAGACGCATATGACGAACGGATTATGGTCGATTATTCATCTGACGAAATCGGCAGCGATGAAGCCGCCCGCCTGATTGAATCCGTCAACCAACATTTTGCCGACGATCAACTGCGTTTTTATCCCGGCAAAAGCTATCGTCATTGTTTGATTTGGAAGCATGGCCCGACTGAAATGACGTTAATACCGCCGCACGATATTCTGACCCGCCGGATCGGAGCCTATCTGCCGCAAGGCCCGGGCGCCGACAGGCTGCTCGACATGATGAAAGCCAGCCCGGATTTTCTTGCCGATCATCCGGTCAATAAAGCCCGGCGGCAGCGCCGGCTTAATCCGGCCAACGCCATCTGGATCTGGGGTCAGGGCACCAAACCTGAGCTGCCCGATCTTTCCGGCTGTTACGGGCTTAGCGGGACCGTCATATCGGCGGTTGATCTGGTCAGAGGTTTAGGCCTGTGCGCCGGACTGCATGTTGTCGACGTACCGGGCGCCACCGGCAACATCCACACCAATTTCCGCGGCAAAGCCCAAGCGGCTATCGACGAATTAGCCCGCGGCCAGAATTATATCTACATTCATGTTGAAGCGCCGGATGAATGCGGCCACCGGGCGGAAATCGAAAACAAGGTTCGTTCGATCGAACTTATCGACCGTCAGATCATCGAACCGGTCTGGGATTATCTGGAAACCCAGCGCTTGGCCGGCGGTGAAAATTACCGGCTGATGGTCCTGCCCGATCACCCGACTCCGCTAGCTATACGCACCCATACCGGAGATCCGGTTCCCTTCGCCTGCTACAGCAGCGACCGCCGCGACCGGAAACCGGCCGCCGCCTACGATGAGTACGCTTGCGAGCAGACCGGCTGCCATATCGAGGAAGGCCATCGGTTATTATCACGATTTGTACTAACCGGTTTTAAGAATTAATCCTGTTCCCGGCTGCCTGCCCACATAAAAACTTGCCGGCTGTCCAAATAAAAATGAAAAAACCCGGACTGATCGCATCTGGTCGATGGAAGTCCGGGTTTTGTTTGCATTCAAGTCAGGATCGGAATCGGCGTTCAGCGGTTGTTCAGCGCCGCGGCAGCCGGACGGTCCAGCAACACAGTGACATGAGCGTGAGCCTGTAAAATCGAGCCCTGGCACTGCGGATCGATAGCGCCTTGCACCATAGCCCGGACAGCCCTGGCCTTATTGGCGCCGGTAACAACCATGACAATCTGGCGGGCCTGCATAATTGTTCCGATACCCATGCTCAGAGCTTGTTTCGGCACATCGGAAGCTTTGCTGAAGAAACGGGCGTTGGCATCAATCGTATCTTCCGTCAGGTCAACCACATGGGTCAGCGGCACAAACTCGGACGCCGGCTCATTGAAACCGATATGGCCGTTGCGTCCCAGGCCGAGTAGCTGCAGGTCAACGCCGCCGGCAGCCCGGATATCCCGTTCGTAAGCCAGGCATTCGGCAGCCGGATCGGCAGCCAGCCCGTTTGGCACATGAATCGCTTCCGGTCTCATGTTGACTTTGCTAAACAAATTTTTCATCATGAAATTCCGATAGCCTTGGTCATGGTCGGGCGCCAGGCCCAGATACTCGTCCAGATTGAAAGTTGTCACCCGGCTCCAGTCGAGAACGCCGGTTTGATAGAGGCGTGCCAGTTCCTGATAAGCCTGGAGCGGCGTGCTGCCTGTCGCCAGACCGATAACGGAATCGGGTTTTGCCATAATCTGAGCCGCGATCAGCAGCGCGGCGGCTTGCCCCGCCTGTAATTCATTGTCAAAAACGCGAATGTTCATCATTGAACCTCCTGATATGCTTAATCATTTCCGACGGCATATCCTTGCCGACGGCCGGATATTGAACCAAACTTTATTTTACTCCCATTTGGGAATTCTGTCAGTGAAATTTTTTTATTGCAGATCGGCGATGGTCACACCGCTGTCTCCTTCGCCATAAGCGCCCAAACGATAGGTTTTGACGCGTTTGTCCCTTTTCAGAAGCTGTTGAACCGCACTGCGCAGAGCGCCGGTCCCTTTTCCGTGAACGATGCGGATGGTCTGGATCCCTCCGAGAACGGCGTCGTCGATAAATTTGTCCAGATTGGCCGTAGCCTCTTCGACCGTCTGCCCCAACAGCTGAATCTCCGTTTGCATGTGCAGACGGCGATCCATCGTCAGGCTGCCGGCAGTCCGCGAACCGCCGGAACCGGTACCGGTTTCCTTCCGGACAACGCGACGGCTTCCTTTCTGCCGTACATCGCGTTCGGGCGCCGGGTGCCGCAGCGCGTCGCCGGGTACGCTGACCTTCAGCGCGCCGCGTTGAATTTGATAATTGCCCCGCGCGTCAGGCCCTTCTATTATCCGGCCGATCAGATTCAACGCCGGCGCGGCGTAGGTTCCGCCGATGTGGATTTGATCGGCCCGCAATGCTTCTCCTTGAGCTGAAAGTGTAGATTTGCCAATCTCGCCTTCAACAATATTAAGGCCGGCACGGATTTCCTGCCGCACTTTGGCCGCCCGCCGGTGGCTCTCGGATAAGTCGCGTTCCTTCATTTGCCCGCGGATATCGTCCAGTAGTTGTTCAACTTCCTGCAGAGCTTCGGCATAAAGCTCCCGGGCTTCCTGGCGGGCTTGCTGCACAATTTGGCGGTTGCGTTCCTCAAAACGGTTTTTCTCATCTTCCAGCTTTTGGGCCTGTTCTTTTACTTCAGCCCGCAACGCCAGCGCTTCGCTGCGTACATGGTCGGCTTCCGACCGGCTTTTCTCCACATTCTGGATCAATTCTTCAAAACGGATGCCTTCCTCCGAGATCAACGAACGGGCCTGGCCGATGATTTCTTCATTGAGACCAAGCCGGCTGGAAATGGCGAAGGCGTTGCTGACGCCGGGTACGCCGATCAGCAAACGGTAAGTCGGACGCAGCGTGTCCGTGTCGAATTCACAGCAGGCGTTTTCTACGCCGTCCGTCCGCAGCGCATAACCTTTCAGCTCTTTATAATGAGTTGTCGCCACCGTCAGGCAGCCCCGCTGGCGGAGAAAATCCAGGATGGCGATCGCCAGGGCGGCGCCTTCAGAGGGGTCGGTGCCTGATCCCAATTCATCCGCCAGAACGAGGGTCCGCGGCCTGGCTTGTTCGGTAATCTGGACGATATGACGCAGATGAGATGAAAAGGTGCTCAAGTCCTGTTCGATACTTTGCTCGTCGCCGATATCGGCCAGAACTTGATCGAAAAGCGATATTTCCGATCCTTCGCGAGCCGGAATCTGCAATCCGGCCATAGCCATCAGGCAAAAAAGTCCGCAAGTTTTCAAAGTAACCGTCTTGCCGCCGGTATTCGGCCCGGTAATGACCAGGGTCCGGAAGGAAAGTCCCAATTCAAAATCGATCGGCACGACCCGCTCACGGGGAATCAGCGGATGGCGGGCGGCCAGAAGCCTGATCCGGCCTTCTTCATTGAGATGCGGCGGCATGGCCTGCATCGCTAAAGCCAGGCGGCCTTTAGCTGATATAAAATCCAGACGGGCTACATCTTCGGCATCCTGAAGCAGAAGATCAGCCTGAACGGCTACCCGTCCGGATAATTCTTGTAAAATGCGGTCGATTTCTTCCCGCTCCAGACCGGTTAATTCCCGTATCCGGTTATTCAGGTCGACAACCGGCAGCGGCTCAATAAACAGGGTAGCTCCGCTGGAAGACGTATCATGAACCAGGCCGGGAATCTCACCCCGATGCTCCGCTTTAACCGGTACGACATACCGGTCTCCGCGCATGGTAACCAGCTGTTCCTGCAAGGCGCGGGCATGGCTGCGCACGATCCGGGCCAGACTGTCTTTGACTTCGTTCTGGGCGTCGCGGATCCGACGGCGGATCGACGCCAGCTGAGGACTGGCCCGGTCGTAAAGCTCATCTTCTCCGGCAATGGCGTCGTCCAATCTGGCGCTGAGCTCCGGCGCCGGCCGCAGTCCGGCGATTATCCGGTAAATCAAGCGTTCCGACGCTTCATCCTCGGGCAGCCGGGAACGCAGGCGGTCAACGGCCCGCAAAAAGGCGCCGATTCTCAAGAGTTCGCCGCAGCCGAGTTGGGCGCCGCTGCGGGCATGATTAACGGCGGGACGAATTTCGCTGATGCCGTTCAGCGGCAAAACGCCTTTTTCTAAAATCAGCTTAACGGAATCATCTGTTTCCTCCTGCCGGCTAATGACAGCCGGCAGATCGGCAACCGGCTCCAAAGACAGGCATAGCCGGCGGCCGGGCTCGGAATAAGCCAGTTCGGCCAGTTCATGGATGATCTTGTCATATTCTAATATATTCAGCGAACGTGTATCCATCATCAGGTTTGCGGGTCGCCCCCGCCGGCTTTTTTAGAAGGCTGCAAATAATTCAGGGCATAACGGACGTATGCATAGAAAGACCATAAAACCGGAACAATAAAAATATAATTGGCCAGATAACTCTGCTCCCGGGTCAGGAAGAATAGGCTGGCAAAGGCGATGACAAAAAGAACGGTTGCCAATTTACCGTACCATTTGGCATAAACGACCAATTCGAACCGTTTGAACAGGACGGCACTGCCGATGATCATCAACAGCTCCTTGCAAAAAATAAACAAGGGCACCCAAAGCGGCAGTTTGCCAACCCAGGTCATCATGACGGCGGTCGTCAGCTGAAAGAGCTTGTCGACCAGCGGATCGAACAGCTTGCCAAATTCGGATATCTGGTTGAAACGGCGGGCAATATAACCGTCCAGCATATCGGTCAGCCAGATGGCTAAAAACATGATTAAAGCCATCGTATTATACGGATCGCCGGCTTTAATCAGGAAAGCCAGGACCGGAATGGCCAAAAACCGAATTAACGTCAGAATATTCGGAACTGTCAACTCAAAGCGCAATTTCATAGCGTTCATTATAACAGTCCCGGCAGGCATACTCAATGCCCGCCGGAACATCCCTTATGATATTTTTTCTCAGGTGGCCAGAATATTGGCTCTTTCGAGATCGGACGGGCTGATCGTTTTCGTCATATTCAAAGCTTCTTCAATATCCAGGTCGATAATGGAGCCGGCTTTGTAGGCAATGATCCGATTCATCCGATTGTCCCGGATACACTCGACGGCATGCAGGCCCATCATGCTGGCCATCTGGCGGTCGCGCGCAGTAGGGCTGCCTCCCCGCTGCAAATGGCCGAGAATAGTCGCTCGTGATTCGATCCCGGTTATGGACTCGATCTTTTGCGCGATTTCCGTCGCATCGCCGGAGCCTTCGGCAACGATGACAATATAATGATGCTTGCCGCGATTGCGTCCCTGAAGCAGCACTTTAATCACATCGCGTTGAAAATCGGCTTGTATCTCCGGAATCAGAACGACTTCGGCACCGCAGGCGATGCCGACATTCAAAGCGATATAGCCGGCCGCCCGGCCCATGACTTCAATCACGCTGCAGCGTTCATGAGAGGATGCGGTATCGCGCAGTTTATCGATAGCTTCCATCGCCGTATTCATTGCCGTATCATAACCGATCGTATAATCGGAGCAGGCTATGTCGTTATCGATCGTCCCCGGAATGCCGATAACGGGAAAGCCCTGCTGCGCCAGATCACGGGCGCCGCGGAATGTGCCGTCGCCGCCGATGGCGACAATCACGTCCAGGCTGAAGACCTTGGCCATTTCAATAGCCTTGGCCACACCCTCCGGCGACTGAAAGGTCTTGCTGCGGGCGGTCATTAAAAAAGTGCCGCCTCGCTGCAGGGTTTCGGAAACCGACCGTCCGTTCAGCTCTTCAATATCGCCGCGCCACAAGCCATGATAACCGCGGCGGATGCCGAACACCTTGTAACCATAATAGATGCCGCCTCTGACGACGGCACGGATAGCCGCGTTCATGCCCGGCGCGTCGCCGCCGCTGGTCAGTACGCCAATATTGCGGATCACTTTCGGTTCAACTGTCTGCTCCATTCATGTATCCCGATCGGCGCCGCAATGCCGGCGCCGACATCCTTTCTCCATTTCGTTTTATGGTCCGGCCGAGCCGCGCCATCTTTTGGCCGCATTCCGACCGAGTCCCGAGTTTCATTATACTGTTATCGGGGATCATCCAGCAAGAGGGAATCCGGTAAGCCCGCCGAACAAAGCCGGATGCTTAAATTAGAACAAGGTTTGCCGGTCCATATCGCGCGGCCAGCTTTTTCAGGACGGCGTCAGTCAGTTCTATATCATACATCAGAGGCAAATCGATCTGCCTGGCTTCCTGCGGCAGATAGACCCGGACCGGCACCGATCCGTGAAAATATTGCAGCATGGCTAACAGCCGCTGGTAACCGTCGTCGTCGGCGCGGCCGAAATACCGGACACAGAGGGTCGGCGCGCCGGCCTTCCGTTCTGCCTTTGCCGCCGGAGCCGCGGCGGTTTCGTCAGGCCGGCCGGACTGCGCGGCGCGTTCCTTATACGCCGTCCTTTCCCTCCGGCTCTGGCTGCCGGAACGGGCCTGCATATTTCTCAAGTCAAATCCCGCCGGCAGCCGGCGGTCCTTCGGATCCAGAACGGCGATCGCTTCGGCGATCAGTTTTGGCGCGTCATCTTCGCGAATGCTCAGCCGTCCGCCGAATATAAGCACCTGGCCTTCCTGCAAAAACGCCTGGCTGGCGCTCAGGACGCGGGGAAAGGCAATGACTTCATACTGTCCGTATAAGTCCTCCACAGTCAGAAAACTCATCAGCTCATTGCTGCGGGTGGCTTTATTCTTTCGTCCGATCAACATGCCGGCCATAACGGCTTTGTCGCCGTCGGACACCGCCGTCGGGTGCAATTCCTCGTCGGGATTGTCGTTCAGACTGGCAAAAGCCGAACAATCCAGCGTCGTCAGCCGGCGAATCGCCTCTTCATATTCGTCGAGCGGATGCCCGGTTACATATAGTCCGAGCATTTCTTTCTCCATGCCCAGCAGTTCGGCGTGGCTGAATTCCTGCAAAGCCGGATATTCCGGTTCCGGATCCGCGGCTGCCGGCATGGCGCCCAATTCAAAAAAAGACAGCTGTCCTTCCATGCTCTGACGGCGTCCGTTGGCAATCTGGGCGGAAAACGGCTCCAGAACCGCGATCAGGTGGGAACGCGGAATCCGAAAACTATCCAGCGCCGAAGCGCGGATCAGGCTCTCCACCATTTTCCGGTTCAAATCGCCTTCATTCAAGCGGCGGAGAAAATCACCGTAGGTCTTGAACGGGCCGTTTTCGCTCCGTTCCCGGATAACCGCGCGGATGGCGGCCTCTCCGACATTCTTCACCGCGGCCAGTGAAAAGCGGATACTGCCGTTTTCGGTGGTAAATCTCGTGTCGCTCAGATTGATATCCGGCGGCAAGACCGCGATGCCCATTTTGCGGCATACCCGGACATACCAGGCCGCCTGGCTCAGGCTGCCGAGATAGCTGTTCAGCATGGCGGCCATGAACTCCACCGGGTAATGCACTTTCAGCCAGCCCGTCTGATAAGCGACAACAGCGTAAGCCGCGGCATGGCTTTTATTAAAAGCGTAGCCGGCGAAAGCCATCACTTCGTCAAATATTTTTTCGGCAACCTCCAGGCTGACGCCGCGGGCAACCGCGCCGGGAACCCGATTGTTCTTCTCATCGACGCCGCCGTGCAAAAACAAGGTTTTATATTTGGCCAGCTCGGACGGTTTCTTTTTAGCCATCGCCCGGCGCACATTGTCCGACTGGCCCATGGAGAAGCCCGCCAGATCGCGGACGATCTGCATGACCTGTTCCTGATAAACAATACAGCCATAGGTGACATTGAGTATCGGTTCCAGCAGGGGATGATCATAACGAACTTTGTTCGCATCATGTTTGGCCGCCACATAACGGGGTATCTGCTCCATCGGGCCAGGCCGGTAAAGCGCGATGCCGGCGATGATGTCTTCCAGCGACTCGGGGTGCAGCTCCTTCATGAAACTGGTCATCCCGGAGCTTTCAAGCTGGAACACCGCTTCGGTATTACCTTCGTTGATCATGGCAAAAACAGCCTGATCATCGGTCGGCAACCGGTCGTAATCGATTTTCTCCCGATGATTCTCCCAGACCATGGCCGCTGTGTCGCGCAGAACCGTCAGCGTGCGCAAGCCGAGGAAATCGAATTTCAGCAGCCCGATCAATTCAACATTGTTTTTGGCGAACTGGACGACAACAGCGTCTTCATTGCGGGACAGCGGGGCGATATCCGTCAGCGGCAGGCTGGAGATAATGACGCCGGCCGCATGGGTCGACGCGTGACGCGGCATCCCTTCAAAGCGCAAAGCCGTGTCCAGGATTTCCCGTGTCATCTCATTCTTTTCATAATCGGCGCGCAATTCGGGATTGGTTTC
>CAYRWC010000060.1:0-10792 GCA_964427795.1 uncultured Oscillospiraceae bacterium
CAGCCAGATAAAGCCAGTTATCATCATAGCAAGCTTTAAAGCAGGTCGAATCATGTGCTAATACGCCCGTATTTTCAATCGCCTGCCAATCAACACCAAACGCGCCGGATCCGTTTTCGATTTTCCCAGTCCGTGAACAAGTGTAAACCGCGCGATCGGGATCCTGACCCGTATATTGCGGGAAAGGCACCAATCCTTCGCGGATACGCTTTTCCAGCGCCGGGAAACCGGTCTGAAGCAGTTCCTGTAGTTGACAAACGCGGTTTTGCAATTTTTCCGGATAGAACCGATATCCTTCGTGTTCGGAATTGAAGCCGAGCGCCGGATCGATCGAACAAAACCCGATCATTTGCCGGCTGCAGCCGATTTCCCGGCCAACAATCTCTTTCATCTGCACTAGGCAGTCAAGAGCTTCAGATCCGGTCGCATCGGCCAGGATCTCCCGCAATTGATAAAAACGCAGAATGTCGTAGCCGCTGGCAAACAAAACGCCCAGCGCTCTGGCGGTATTGATATCCCGCCGGCGGTCGACATCGTCGGCGAAAGCCGGCTCCAACGCGTCCAGCAAACGAACGCCTTCCTGCCAGGTCCGCTGCAGGCGCGAACAGAGCAGCAAAGCCTCCTCCAGGGTAAAGGCATCTTGCAGACACTCGCCGATGCGATCGCCGTGTTCGGGAAATTCCGGCATGAATTTCCAGTTGGGGATCAGCGGTTTGTTTACAGGCTGCAAATAAAGCGGCCAGACCGGTCCGTCATGCATCGGCGCATAATACCCGAACACATGATAAACCGGATATTGTTCATAAGCCTCCTGGAAATATTCCCATGCCCGGACGACCGTTGCGGTATAAGGGCCCCAGCAAGGACGGGCCAAAGCAGACAAGAAATCTTTTTTATCCGACGGGAAAGGCTCAAAGGACAGGCGGCCGGCCGCCCGCGTCATCATCGACGGGTAATTGCCGAAGTACCAGCTCTGCATGGCACCGCTGACGCCAAGCTCTTTCATCCGCCGATATTTGTCATACAGAATTCCCGGCACCGGCACATGCGTTGCCGAAGCGACTTCATGGGAACAGCCGACCTGCAATTTGGCAAACATCCGGGTGCCGGCGGCGCGGGCGTTGACGGCGCAGCGGCGGTAAAGATCGCTGGGTCCGGCATAGGAGAGCCAGTAATCGTCGGCCCGTCTCTGCCGGCCAAGCTGCTCCGTTAATCCTGACGATTCATAATTATGCTGCAAGATAACGCCGGGCGGCACATGTCCGGCTGCATCCGCCGTACCGGCATCGCCCCAAAGCAGATACTGAGAATAAGGCCAGGAAATAAATTCAGCTTGCGGATTGGCATCATGCATGCCGTTTTGCAGACAAGACAGCACATCGGCCAGCACCTCGCGGGGTTCCCTTTTAGCGCAGCGCGGACAATTATTCCGGTCGCTCTGCAACGACCGGCAATGCGTAAAACGCTCCCCGACGCTGATGTCGATCATGCCGCCTAACCCGGGTACCAGCGTGAATAAAGTATTCGCAGCTTCATAGAGAAAAGAACGGGCTAATTCCGAGCTGGGGCAAAAGCCCGTCAGATTGTCCTGGCGATGACCGATGAGTTCGGGAAAATCTTTCTCGTATTGTTTAATGTCTAAATAACGGTTGTTGTTTCGTTCATCGATAAAAGCCGTCGGTTCGATAAAGAAAGCAAAAATTCGTATGCCATAGCGGGCGCAGCGGGCAACCGTCTGCTGCAGTTTAGGGATATGGACGGCAGCCCGCCGGCCGAAACCCGGTAATATACGGGAAGGCACCGTATCCCGGAAGGTAATGGTCAACCAAAGCGCGTTCACGCCTTCATGAGCCAATCGATTCAGATATTCGTCCGGATAATAATTGACATCGTCTTCGAGTTCATCCCGGTTCATCGGCGGCCGTTTGATCGGGCCGAAAAAGCAGCGGGACAGCCGCGTACGGATAAAAGGCTTCTGTTCGCTCAAGCCCAGCGGCAAAACCGGCGCTCCGGCAGCCGTAATTTGTTCCTCCAGAAAAACAAGACCGCGGCGAATGCCTTCCGTATCCGCAGCTTCCAGAATCAATGCAAACGTTACGACACGCAGCCGAAAAGCTTCAAAGCATTCTGTATCAGCCTCCCGGATTATTAATTGCACGGCTGAATCATCCTGCGGTTTTCCCTCCAGATCCATAATCCGGCAGAAACGGCTGAAATCAGCCAAAGCGGTCTGCAAAAGGCCGGCAGGATCGGGAAACATAAAATTCAGTCGGATCCCTCCGGCTAATGAAAGTTCCTGATCTTGCGCCGCTCTCATATGCCAATAAGCGGGCTTGCCGCAATGCAGCGGTTTTTGTAATTCTTCGATAAATCCCCAAACCGGTTCTTTCATATGCTTCACGCTCCTCAAAATAATTATATCAACAAACGATCTTTTTACCAGATATATAACCGGCAAATCGCCTTTTTTTAGGTAATTTTTGAAGGTGTTGCCATAGCATTCCAACAATCAACTTTATGATCATTTCGGCGCAGACTCGATATTACTCTGAATGAAATCATCAAATCTCACTGAATGGAAATGCAAAATCTAACTGAATGGAAATGCGAAATCTCACTGAATGGAAACGCTAAATCTCACTGAATGGAAATGCAAAATCTCACTGAATGAGGTATACTATACGCAGAGGTGAGGTCCATGGATAAGAGTAAATATCGTCCCCGAGTGATCGACAAGCAAATTGAAGAATACCTGTCCATATCTGGCGCGGTCTGTATAGAGGGCCCGAAATGGTGCGGAAAAACTTGGACATCGTCTTACCACAGCAAGAGCGAGATTTTGATCGGTGATCCATCCGGCAACTTTCAGAACAGAAGACTTGCCGAGCTCTCGCCTTCTCTTGTCTTGGAGGGTGACACCCCGCGTCTGATCGACGAGTGGCAGGAAGTACCGCCGCTTTGGGACGCCGTTCGTTTTATGGTGGATCAGAGGGCTTTAAAAGGGCAGTTTATTCTGACAGGTTCAGCCACACCCAGTCACAAGGGAATTCTTCATAGCGGTGCGGGCAGGATCGTAAAATTACGCATGAGGCCAATGTCGTTGTATGAATCCGGCGATTCCTCAGGGATGGTGTCGTTAGAAACGCTTTGTCGGGGTGAACTGAATCCGGCAATGGTCGGCGAAAATGATCTCAAAAAGCTCATCGAACTGATTGTACGCGGCGGCTGGCCGGGAAATTTGAACCTTCCCATCAAGCAGGCGGCGTTGCTCCCTATCGAATATCTCAATGCTATTGTTGATGATGATGTGTACCGTATCGATGGCATTAAACGGGACACATTCAAGATGCGTCTTTTGCTGCGTTCACTAGCTCGAAATGAAAGCACTACCGTTACGAACAAAACATTATGCAAGGATATCAAGGCTACGGACGATGAAGATATAGATACTAATACCGTTGCTTCGTATCTTGATATATTCAAGCGTCTGTTTATTTCTGATAATCAACCCCCTTTTGCTGAAAAGATTCGTTCCTCCGTCCGCGTTAAGCAGGCAGAAAAGCGTCATTTTGCAGATCCGTCCCTAGTTTGTGCACTGCTCAGAGCGACGCCGGAGAAACTTATTAACGACCTTGAAACACTCGGTTTTCTCTTTGAGGCATTGTGTGAACGGGATTTAAAAATTTATGCGGAAGCGTTTGGCGCGCTCCTCTACCACTATCAGGATTATGCGGGTCACGAAATTGATGCAGTCATTGAATTGCCCGACGGTAATTGGTGTGCCTTCGAAATCAAGTTGGGTGCGAACCAGATCGATGCCGCAGCGAAAAATCTGATCAAAATACGCGATGAGATTGCCAGTGATGTGAAGGGAAAACCTCCGGTTGTCCTCTGTGTCTTATGCGGCCTTTCCAATGCCGCGTATCGTCGGGAAGACGGTGTTTTCGTTGTCCCGATCACAGCGCTGAAAAATTGAATCACTGCACATTCAGGGTAAATAAAAGACTCGAGAATATATTCATATCGTAATTGAATAAAACTTGAAATAAGATTCATGATCTTATTATAATGAAGTCGTTCACATCATCATGAGAACGATTGCAGGAGGCATATATGGAAAAAATCAGAATTGGTTTTGCAGGACTCGGCGGCCGCGGGCGCGGATTGCTGGAACTGCTCTGTGAAATGGACGATGTCGATATCGCCGGCATCTGTGATCTGCGCGAGGATTTGCTGGATCAGGGCATGGCTATCGTTACAGAAAAAACCGGCCGGAATACCACCCGATATACCGACTTTACCCAGATGGTCGCCCGTGACGACATACAGGGCGTCGTCATTGCCACTTCATGGGTTTCCCATGTCAAACTGGCGATCGAAGCGATGAAAGCCGGCAAATATGCCGCTTTCGAAGTCGGCGGCGCCACATCGATCGAAGAATGCTGGCGTCTGGTGCAAGTCCGCGAGGAAACCGGCATCCCTTGCATGATGCTGGAAAACTGTTGTTACGGGCGAACTGAAATGGCGCTGATCAATATGATCAAGCAGGATGTATTCGGCGAACTCATCCATATGCAGGGCGCCTACGGACATAATCTAAGCGAAAGCCTGATCAACCGCATCGATGATAATCATTATCGCTTTCACCATTATTATCATCGTAATGCAGAAACTTACCCAACCCACGCACTGGGGCCAATCTGCAACATGCTGAATATCAACCGCGGCAACCGCCTGCTTACGCTGACATCAACCGCTTCGAAAGCCCGCGGCCTACATCATCGGGCCGTTGTCAACAAAGGCGAGCATAGTCCGGAAGCCGGCCGGATCTGGGAGGGCGGCGATGTCGTCACAACAGTGATCAAATGTGCCCACGGCGAAACGATCACCTTGAATTTTGATACCTGCCTGCCCCGTCCGTATTCCCGCCAGCTCTGCGTGCAGGGCATTCACGGCTTGTATATGGAGGACGGCAATCAGATTTATATTGAAAACGTCAGTCCCAAATTTGACGAATGGGAACCTTTTACACCTTATCTGGAACAATATGACCACCCGCTATGGAAGTGGTTTACTGGAGAGGGCGTCAAAGGCGGGCACGGCGGCATGGACTATCTGGTCCAGCGCTCATTTATCGAGAGCATCCGCGATCAGCGGGACACGCCTATCGATGCTTATGATGCCGCGGCCTGGATGAGTGTCACCTGCCTGTCCGAACAGTCCGTCTCCATGGGCAGCATGCCTATGCCGATTCCGGATTTTACCAACGGAGCCTGGATCGACCAGCAGCCTGACCCGGCCTGCCGTTACGCTTTGGACGCTGTTCACACCGATCTGTTTTAACTGCCGTTTACAGCATTAGCAAGCAGCGGTTCATGACAAAACCGGAACACTCATGCTTTTCAGGGCCGCCGTCGCTTGTCGAAGGACATCCGGCGGCGGTATCCAGGCCTTAACGCCATTATCGGCATATCCCATCTGAACCATTTTGCTGCCGCCATATGCATGGTAGGGCAGCAATTCCACGCCGGTGCAATGAGATAATTGGTGATATAACCCGGCCAGGGCACGATAATGAGTTTCTTCTGTATTGACGCCGTTCACCAGGATACAGCGCAAGATGACCTTTACATCATAGCGATCCAATTGATGAAGATTGCTGAGAATTTTATCCGGGTTCACCCCGGTGTATGTTTTATGCCGTCGGGCATCGCTGTCCTTGCAGTCCCATAAAAATACATCCGTATATTCTGCCAACTGCGGAATATAGGCGCCGTCAAAAAAGCCTGATGTCTCGACGGCGGTGGTCAGGTTTTCCGCTTTAGCTCTTTTCAGCAGTTCAAGACATTCTTCCGCATGAGCGAGCGGTTCGCCGCCGGAAAGCGTTAAGCCGCCGGTAGATCCATAAAAAGCCTTATCACGCTCGACTTGATCCATGATCTCATCCGTCGACATCAGTTTAGCCGCCGCCTCGACGGCGCCGGTCGGACATACGGTCAGACAACGGCCGCAGGCTGTGCATTGCTCCACATGAAACTGATGTATGTGATCCTGATTAAAGCCGTGCGCCTGATTGGGGCAAATCGCCGCACAAGCGCCGCATTCGATGCATGTTTGCGCCATATACAGAATTTGCCGGTCAAAAGACTGGGTTTCCGGATTATGGCACCATTTGCAGCGAAGCGGACAGCCTTTGATAAAAACCGTCGTCCGAATGCCATCGCCGTCGTGCGTTGAAAAACGTTGAATGTTCGTTATAAGCAGCGTGTTCATGACATCCCTTCTGCGTTTCGTTCTATAATCATCGTCTGCCATTCTTTGTTCAAGGTAACAAAACGGGCGTTCCAGCCGGAAACGCGCACCGACAGCGTTTTGTATTCCTTGGGATTCTCCTGTGCTTTTTTCAGGATTTCCGCGTCGATGACATCCAATTGCATAAAAAAGCCGCCGAGCGCCATGAAGCCGTTGATTAAGGCTATGAGGGAAGAAACGCCGTTTTCGCCCTGGACGGTCGTCGGAAATAATTTGATGTCCAGCGCCGCACCGCATGTTTGCCGAATCAAGTCGGCTTTACAGTAAGACCGGATCACGGCGGTTGCCCCGGCGGTATCGGTTCCCGGCGTCGGAGACGCATTGCCCGACAAAATGTCTCCTTTCCGGTATCCGAACGGCACCGCAGAGCGCGAGTCGGCCCATTCAATTTGCCGGCCGAACGTACTGACACCGGCCGGAAATAAAATCGGCGACCGCCCGTTCAATGAGGAAACCATCTCGGCAAAATCATCCAGAATGCGGGTCGTACAGGCATCGGCTTCATCGTTGTCATTGCCATAGTAAGAATAATGATTCAGCGCATATTGCCGCAAAGGCTCATAACCTTCCCAGTTGCCAACCATGATTTGCATCAACTCGTCGAAGCCAATGACATGATCATCAAAAACCATTTTTTTAATGGCATACAAGCTGTTGCCGGCGTCCGCAACGCCTCCGATATGAGGAGACACAACGGTATATTTGGCGCCGCCGGCCAGGTATGACCGGCCTGATTCAATGCATCCGTCCGTAAATAATGAAACGACGGCACAGGGATTGGCCGGCAGCCAACGCCATCCGTTTTCCGTATCCCCGGCCAATCGTTGTTCAATAGACTGCGCGAAAATATTTTCGACTGCATTTTGCAGATCATGTTTAAATTTATCATAGAGAGAATCATAATGATCAAAGTGCGCCGGTTTTCCCTTAAGGTTCAGGGTGTCGTCGAGTAAAATCCTCAGGCAGTCAAAAGGCCGGTATGAAAAATAAGTTTTCCCCGGAACCTGAACCTCCCAGCAGCCGTCATTGGCGAATCTGCGCGCTTCATCGGCCGTATAACCGAAATCGATCATACTCCGGATAATCAAAGACTCATTATACACGGCGATCACGCCGCCGCCGTGGCGCATCACTTCCGCGATACGCCGCTTGAACAGGTCCGGGGTTTGATCGTTCAGCCTTATCGTAATCGGGAAATCGCCGATCGGCAACTCTTCGACAATATCTAAAACCAGATATGATACTTCGTTGGTTATTTCTTTGCCTTCCACGTTCAGACCGCAGAGAACAATATTCTGATAATGCTGGGCGTCTCCGCTTCCGGTGGGAGTCTCGCTTTGGATCCATTCACAGCCTTTGATAAAAAATCCGGCTAAAATTTCCCTGGCTTCATCAAGCGTTAAGGCGCCGCTTTCCAAATCCTGTTTGATAAAAGGCCCGAGCATTTCGTCTATTCGGCCAAAGCCCGGCCAATTTCCGCAAAGTCGGGTAAAAGCAAAGGTAAACCACAAACTCTGCACCGCTTCGTAAAAATTCCTTGGCGGCTCAAACGGCACCCGGAGCAGGTTCTGATATATGCGCGGCTTGCTGTCGCGCACAGCATCCAAATATCGCCGGTGCCATATACGCATGGCGGCAACTGCATTTTTCATGCTGTATAAAATATCATTTTGTTCCGACGACAGAGTTTGATCCGACAATCGCGCATCGATTTCGTGCTCGATTCCATTGATGCCGGTTTTTAAAACCTTATCGAAGCCAAGCGTGACGTGGCTGACGCTGAAAAAGACAGTTTTCCCATGCCGCTTGGCAGGCAGGACATGGCCGACAGCTCCACCCAGAGTGGCGGCGCCCGAAACAAGTTCATCTTCACAAAGCCGGACAGGAGCTTCTTGCGCAATTGCCATAATAATCGCGTCATATTTCCGATCATCCGACAGATCGTCAAAATCCCGGCAGGCGTCCATATCGATAAAAGGATGCCGCATAGCGTCGTCTCCATATTTGCCATGCAACGATTCCCAGGCGAACATACGCGTCGACTCTTTTAGGCGTACCAGTCTTTTTTTATTAAAAGCAGTGTAAAATTCCATCTTGGCCACGCTTTCTATAATAATATGATTATATTATCACATAACAGCCGATAGTCCATTGATTATGTTATTGCTCTCGTGTATTATATTATCATCAAAAACGGCAGATCGAGGCTGCGGCATGAAAATTAAAACGATTGACATTCAATATTTTAGAACGTCGTCTCTGAATATGTCGTGCGACGGCTTGAAGCATGTCAAGAGTCTGCCGTTTTTATCCGTTGTCCAGGCAACGCGCGGATTTTATGAAATTGGCATCGGTTCTGCTCTGCCGACGACATTAAACGAGATGGGAACATTTATTGCGCCGGCTTATCAGATGCAGCACATCACACATCATACGGATCCGGCAACCGGGAATATGACGGCCCATTGGATATTCCTTGATGTCGTCGTCAATCATCAATACCGGCTGGATGAGATCTTTCGTTTTCCCCTGGTGCTGCCTGGCGAATATGAAAGCACCCTATGCACGATCATCGACACGGTCACGGCACAAGATTCGCTTTGCTTAAAACTCGCCGAAATATACCGGTTGATCCAAATTCTGATCGACATCGGCACGCCTCAGGAAGCTGAAGATGATCGAAACCGTTTGATTTCATCTTATGTCAAGCAGCATTTGGCAGAAAGACTTTCTCCGGCTGTTTTAGCTCGCGAATTGAATGTATCTATACCGACTTTGTTCCGTATTTTTCGGCAGAATTTCGACATGACACCGGCTAATTATGTGAATAATATGCGGCTGATGCAGGCAGTCGGTCTGCTTGATACCACCGATAAAAGCATAACCGAAATCAGCAAATTGGCCGGATTTTATGACCAACCGCTTTTTTCGCGTTTATTTAAGCATAAATATGGGGTATCGCCATCCGAATACCGTCATGATTTCCGCCGATAAACCAAACCCATAATCTGCAGTGATATGATCGGGGTCAGCGCCACAAGGGCGATAACGCCGAAACCGTCAACCAGGATGCTGGCGCTCTGCAATGAATTGGCAGCCCCCTGCGTATACGCCAGAATAAATGTAGCCGTCATCGGCCCGGAAGCTACACCGCCGGAATCAAAAGCAATGCCGACGAAGCGTTTCGAACCAAAATGCGCCAAAAGAATGGCGATCACATAACCCGGCAGCAGAATATGCCACAGCTGCAATTGCGGGATCAGGATGCGCAGCACCGACAAGGCGACGGCGATTCCGACACCGATAGCGAGAGCAAGCATAACGGCTTTACGTCTGACCGATCCGCCGGTAACGCTCTCTATTTCTTCTGTCAATACATGAACGGCAGGCTCGGCGAGAATCGTTAAAAAACCGAGGGCAAACCCGACAATAACCAGAACAGATTTATTTTCCAGTAATACCAGTTGTGAGCCGATTTCTCTGCCGACTTCCATAAAACCGGCGTGAACCCCGGCGAACATCAGCGTCAGTCCGATTAAGGTGTAGAGGAAACCTCTCGACATCTTAATAAAAGTTTTCCGCTCCATTTTGATAAACAAAGGCTGACTGATTAAAAGTATCAAGAATATGGGAGCAATGGCTTTTATTGATTCGGCAAATTGAGTCAGCAACTGACTAAAAAAAGGCAGAAAAACAGAATTTGACTGCTCGCTGGAAAAATCTATGGTTCCGGCGAAATCGCGATTCGGCATCAGTAAACCAGATATCAGAACAGCTATGATGGCGCCGGATGAGGCGATGGCCACAAGACCGAAGCTATCCTTTTCCGATGCCCGGCCATCCTTATTCTTCAAGGCAAGGCCCAAGGCAAGCGCCAAAATAAAGGGCACAGTCATCGCTCCGGTCGTTGCTCCGGACGAATCAAACGCAATAGCTAAATACTCCGGCGAGGCGAACAAGCTAAAAATGAATATAATGCCGTAAAGAACCGTTAATAAAATACGCAGAGGGAAACGATACAGGATTCGAATTAAACCGACGGCAATCAACAGGGCAATGCCGGCCGATACGATGACGACCAGGTTCCATTTGCCAATCATCGAATGAGTCACAACAGCGACTTGGCCCGCCAGAATATGCAAATCCGGTTCGGCAATCGATATGAAAAAGCCAAGTAGAAGTCCGGCACCCGCTACAATCCATAACTTGTTTTTTCGGATGATCACGCCGCCCATTTGATTGCCGAACGGAGTGATGCTTTGATCAACGCCTACCAGGAAAACAGTCAAGCCAATGACTATCAGGAACGCGCCGATCAAAAATCGAGCTAATTGAGCAGGTTCAAATCGGACAATCGTTAAACTCAAAAAAACAACCAGCAAAGTAATCGGGCTTACTGAAACAACAACTTCTTTAAATTTTTCAATCCAAAGTCGCAAGGCATTCCCTCCGGCGTCAAAATAATCCATTATCGGTTAAT
>CAYRWC010000061.1:0-10741 GCA_964427795.1 uncultured Oscillospiraceae bacterium
ACCATCGATAATATTTTCGGCGTCATTTTCCAGCCTCTGATCGGACAGCTCAGCGATCGGACGCAAACCCGCATCGGTAAGCGTATGCCTTATATTCTGGTAGGCATTCCTCTTTGCGCCGTCGCCTTCTTCTTTATTCCGCGTACAAACACCTTATTGTCGATGATGGCGGTCATCATTCTTTTCAATCTGATCATGTCTATCTGGCGTTCTCCCGTTGTCGCTTTAATGCCCGATTTAACACCGCCGTCTCAACGCAGCAAGGCTAACGGCATCATTAACCTGATGGGCGGCGTCGGCGGCGTCATTGCTTTTCTGGCCGGCGGCCTGCTCGCCAAAGCCGGCGGGAACAACATGCCGTTTTTGATGGGCTCGATTATCATGCTGTTTGCGTTGATTATCATCTTTTTCTTCGTTAAAGAACCGGACAGCCGCAAGATAGCCCGCCAAATGGAGTCCCTCGAAGCGGAACTGGAACAAGATAAAGAAGTTGCGCGGACAAAACTGCCGGCTGAAAAACCGGCGAAACTGCCAAGGCCGGAAAAACGCAGTTTAGTCGCTTTGCTGCTGGCCATTTTCTTCTGGTTTTGCGGATACAATGCCGTTGAATCTTTTTTCACCTTATATGCGACCCAGGAATTGGGCGTCGTCTTAGGCGACGCCTCTATGATGCTCACGCTGTTTTCCTTGACGCTGGTGGCTTTTGCCTTGCCGGCCGGCATTCTCGCCGGTCGTTTCAGCCGTAAAAAAATGATTTTAGTCGGTTTGACCGGCATGATTCTGACCTTTCTGCCGATGTTGTTTGTTGAAAACCTGTGGGTACTCAGAATCCTGCTTTTACTCGGCGGTGTTTTCTGGGCCTGCATCAATATCAATTCTTTGCCGATGGTTGTCGAGCTGGCCAGTAAAGAACGAATCGGCAGTTTCACCGGTTACTATTATTTCTTCTCATTCAGCGCCGCCATAGCCAGCCCGCCTTTGTTCGGCTTGATCTGCGATTTGACCAAGAGTTATTCAAATCTCTTTATTTACTCGGTTATTGCTTTTGTCCTGGCTATGATCTGTATGCTCAATGTCCATCATGGTGAAGCGGACCCCAATGCCGCGGCGCCGGATCATGTTCAATCGATAACCGAATAGCAGCCCATCAGCAACGGCCGTATTCCGGCCGGACCGGCCGGCAGAAACAAGGAGGCAACTTATGAAAGGATTCTTTCAAGGCAGCGCAGCCATGATCGGTCAAGCCCGGGCGTTATATGTTCTGATCAGGCAAAAAGACGGCGTTACCCGCCAATATTTATCCGATTACCTGAAAATGCCGGCAACGTCGCTTAATCGTGCTCTGGAACGCCAGTTGTCTCTCGGTTTGATCGAAGAATATGATCTGGCTCTTTCGTCCGGCGGCCGGCGGCCGGGTCTGTACCGTACTGCCGGTCAGGCTTATTATCTGCTGGGATTGGATTTGTCCGGCTCGAAAAAAAACCTGGTTCTGACTGATTTAAAACTGCAGATCATCGGCCGGACATCCCTGCCCGAAACCGGCGAAGCGGCAGACGCCGGTTTGACTGCGGCGATTTGCGAACAATGCCGTCTTTTATCGGCTTCCTGTCAGGTTCCGTTTGACCGGGTCCTCGGCCTGGGAATCGTTAAGGCCGGCCAGACGGCGGCCGTGGCTGACAATGCCGGTCCGGCCGCCGATATCGGCGCCGAATTAAAAAAGCCCGTCTTTATGCTGGATGGCAATGACGCTTCGCCCTATGCCGGATTATGGCAGCAGCGTACGCAAGCCGGCAAGCCGTATTTTTTCTTATCCATTGACGAAGATATCCGCTTTGGCCAGGCATTGCAAGGGCAAATGCAGGCCGGCGGCCTGTCCGGCCGGTCGATAGGCCGGCTGCTCGTACCTTTATCCGGCAAAACCGGCGGCCATTCTTTGGATCAGATCGCCGGCCCTTCCGCCCTGATGCGGCATTATCGGCGGATTAAAGATGATAATAATCTGACATGGGATGATTTTCGTCAGGCTGTTCAAGAAAATAAGAAAAAAGCCGGCCTGGTTCTGGCCGAAGCTGCCGAAGCCGTCGGAACGGTTATTCAGAACATGATGCTGTTATCCGGCGGCAATGCGGGAGATCTGCTGCTGGCCGGGCCGGTCATCGATGCTGTTCCGGTTTACGCCGACTTGATCCGGCAGCATTTTAACCAAACCGGTAAAAAAGCCGGCCTGGAGCTGGATTTCTTAACCAATCCTTATGGTGTGGATCTTGCCGCTGCCGGCGCCGCCGCGTATGTTTTGGAGCAATATCTCGCTTAATGACGATGGGCGCATGAGCCGCCGCAGCAGCAGCCCGCGGGCGCGGATCCGGCGCCGGAAGGGCAGACATCGCAATCTTTATTGTGATAACGCAATACATTAACCTTGCTGAAAACAGCAGCTAATCGATGAGAACCGCAGGACGGGCATATCAGCCGCCCCTCGGTCCGTTCCTGTATTGATGCTTTAAGATTGCAGGTTTTGCCGCAGTCCTCACAAATCAAATCATAATAAGGCATAGATCACTTGCTCCCTTCAGGTTTTTCCGCCGGTGCTTCGCCGGCCGCCGGTATTTCGCTAATCGCCGGTATTTCTGCCGCCGATAGCCTGCCGTTATCGCGAATCATTGATTTTGAACGCCAGCGGCCGCTAAAATAATAAGGCAGAACAATAGCCAAACCGATCAGCCAGCCCAGCGGGAAACTGAAAAACATATTGTCACGTCCGAAACGGTCCGCCAGGAAATAAGCCAGCGGCACCCGGGCCAGCCAGAGGGATGCCATCGTTGCGAATAAAGGAATCAATGATTCACCGGCTCCCCTTAAAGCGCCGTTGATGATGAATAAGACCGACAGCAGGATATAGAAGGGCACAACTCGGATCAAATAGGCTTCGCCGGCCATAATGACATCCGGTTCGTCGGTGAACAAGCGCATTAAAAAACCGGCCGTCAGTAAAATCAGCGTACAGATCACCACGCAAACCACCGTAGACAGGATCAAGGTCGAGCGGATGCCCTTGCTAACCCGATCCAAACGGTTGGCGCCGACATTCTGACCCACATAAGTCATAATGGCGGTAGAAAAAGTCAGCAGAGGAAGAAATGCAAAGGAATCGATCTTGCTGGCACCATTGAAACCGGCCATAAAGGTTGATTGGTAGCTATTGATCAAACTTTGCAAGACCATGGTTCCCAAAGAAAAGAACATATTCTGCAGTCCGGCCGGCAAACCCAGCTTTATGCTGTTCTTCAGAATATTCCAGCTGAAATCCAGATGGTGCAGACTGATCCGGATATAAGCCTGCCGCCGGTTGATATGATAGACGCCAAACAGAAAAGACACCAACTGGGAAATGATTGTCGCCCAAGCCACGCCGGCAACATCCCAGTGCCCCAGCAAAACAAACGCCAGATCCAGAACAATATTTAAAACGGTGGCCACCGACAGGTAAATCAAAGGCGAACGGCTGTCGCCCAAGCCCTGCAGAATGCCGCTGTTGATGTTGTAGCCAAAGCTGGCCAGCGTGCCGATGAAAATAATCTGCATATAAACCGTCGCCTGACCGATGGTATCCGGCGGCGTATTCATCAGCAAAAGCAGCGGATGGCTCAGCAGGATGCCCAATACCGACAAGGGAACCGCGATGACCAGCATAGCCAGATAAATCGTATCGATGGCCTTTTTTACGCTTTTCCGGTCGCCGGCGCCATAATACTGGGAAATGATGATCGTTGCTCCCATGCTGATGCCCATAAAAAGCGAATTGATCAGAAATATAACGGGAAAAGCCGTCCCGACGGCGGCCAGCGCGGTCTTTCCGACAAAATTGCCGACGACGGCGCTGTCGACTATATTGTAAAGCTGTTGAAGTATGTTGCCCAGAAGCAGCGGCAGGGCGAATCGTAAAATCAAACGCCACGGCTGACCCTGCGTCATGTTCATCAGGTGTGCCGCTTGGCCGTTATCCTTTTGGACGGCTTCATGATTCGTCAAAATATCCTCTTCCCTGCCTAAGGCATCATGTAATAAACAGTCGGTTAAGTATTATACCATGTTTCAAACGATGGTAAAAGCATTTCCCGGCTTAACCGGTATGTGTATCCGGATATCCGGCCATTTAAGCTGCATCTGTTCGGCGAAATTCCGATACAGCATTTCGAATCCATGCGCATGCATCGGGAAGATATGTTTCGGCCGCAAACGTTCCGCCATATACACAACACCATCTAAAAGAGCGGTTTCCTGATAACCGTCACTGGTGCTGACCGGGATAAAAGCGATATCCAAAGGCCGGCCGGCAGCTGTCAGCTTATCCGCCAGCCAATCGGTTTCGCGCCGGAAATCCTTCCGATACGCGTTTGTATCGTCCCAGACCGCCAGGTCGCCGCCGTGATAATAGACCCGATCCGGACCTGCCGCCAGAAAGGATACGCCGCTGTCGGTCGATCGTGATGCCCATATGGAAAACAATGGCAGCTGCATGGTGCCGCGGGGTTCGGCAAGATGTGTCCCCGCCAGATCTTTTATTGGGGCAGGCATCCGGCCTGTCCGACCCAAAATCATCGTTGTACCGGGGTAAAGGGCTGCCTGGCGCATCAAATCGATATCAAAATGATCGGCATGCTGATGAGATGAAAAGATATACAACGGCCGATCCTGATAAGCCGACAGATTGAAAACGCCCTGATCCAGCGTGCCGTCTGCCGGCCGCAGCGGCAGGCGTCCATAATCAAACAGCAATCGGTAGCCGGCTGTTTCCGCTAACCACGCGCTGTGTCCGAGATACCAGATCCGGACTTCAGAGACAACTTCATCGGCCGTCAGCATGACCGTCACCTCCTAAAGATCATTAACTTCGTAATCCCAACGTCCGGACGGCGTTTGAAAGGTTCTGGCTTGAATGCCGAAAGCATAACCGATATGCCCCTCATGCAGAACCTCCTCCGGATCTCCGGCGGCTATGAGCCGGCCTTGGCAGATCAGCAGAAGCCGGCTGCAATATTTGGCCGCGGCTCTTAAATCATGCATGACGGCTATCGCCAGTTTCCCGGCCTCCGCCAATTCACGGACCAGCAAGAACACTTGATTGGCATAACGGATATCGAGACTTGAGGTCGGCTCATCCAGCAGCATAAGCGGCGTATTCTGAGCCAAGGCCCGGGCAAACATGATCCGCTGCCGTTCGCCGCCCGACAATGCGGTAACCCGCTTATCCGCATCCTGAACGCATCCGGCAGCCTCCATACAGCGGCCGACATAAGCCTCGTCGCCCGCCGAATAGGCGGCGATGCCGGAACTATAGGGATGACGGCCCATCATAACGATATCGCGGGCAGGAAAGTCGAACGGGATGACGGTATCCTGATGCATATAAGTGCAGAGGCACGCCAGCTCGCGCGGTTTATAGTCTTGAACACGACGCCCGTTACAGAGCACCTGCCCTTCTGTCGGACTAATCAAGCTGCCCAGCTGGCGAAGCAGCGTCGATTTACCTGCGCCGTTCGGCCCGACGATGCCGATGAATTCGCCGTTGGCCGCGGTAAAGTCAACATCCTTCAGGATCGTAACCGGATGCTCCCGGCCGGCCTGATAGGATAAGCTCCGGCATTCCAATTTAACCGGACCGACATTCAATGACAGACCTTCGATCATGTCAGCGGTCCTCCTTTGCGTGCCGAGCGGAAAAGCAGAAACAGAAAATACGGCGCGCCAACCAATGCCGTTACCACGCCGACGGATATTTCAGCGCCGGTCGGCCAGGCGATCAGACGGGTGGCCAGATCGCACAACAACAGGAAAATCGAGCCGCCAAAAGCGCTGGCCACCACCAGCGGCCGATGGGACGGACCAACCAGCAAACGCATGATATGCGGAATGATCAGGCCGACAAATCCGATCGGCCCGGTAAAAGCGACTATCGAGCCGGTGCAGACCGAAGCGAGCAAAATCATTACCAGACGTGTTGACATCGGGGACACGCCCAGAGATCTGGCTTCTTCGTCGCCTAAAAGAAGAATGTCCAAATCTCTGGCTTTGACCATGATGATCAATAATGTCAGAACCACCGGAAGCAGCATGACCTGGACGTGCTCCCAGCGCCGATTGGCCAGACCGCCCATCGTCCAGAAGATATAACTGGATACCTGATATTCATTGGCCATGGTTAAAGCCAGGGAAGTTAAAGCGCCAAACAAAGCGCTGATCGCCATGCCGCTCATAACCAGAGTGACCGTTCTGGACTGGCCGCCGCTGGTAAAAGCAATGCCGAGTATCATCGCCACCGCCAATAACGCGCCGCAAAACGCAAAAACCGGCAATGTGAAAAACGCGGCCGCCCCGCCGGCGATGGCCAGCAGAGCGCCCAAGCTGGCGCCGGCAGATACGCCGAGAATACCTGGTTCGGCCAACGGGTTGCGAAACAAGCCTTGCATGACGGTGCCGGAAACCGCCAGGCCGCTGCCGGCCAGAACAGCGGCAATGACCCTGGGCAAACGGATCAGGAGGATAATCGTCTGATCGGCCGGATCGATTTCGCCGGCCGGCAGCCCGACGGCCGAAGCCAGTGCGCGGAGTATCGTCACGGGACTGACGCTGACCGAACCGAGTGCCACAGCCAGAATAATCGAAACCGCCAGCAATAAAAAACCGACCGGTACAATAGATGATAAGGGAAGATGAGCCGGCCGCCGATCCCTTTTATTTATTTTTTCATGCCGGCCTTCAGCACTGACGACCGGTCCGGAATTTGTATTCATGCTCCATCCTCTTTTCATAAAAGCCCGGATCCTGTATTCCATTATACAGAATCCGGGCCGAACATCATGCACGAACGTTCATTTCTTCAATTCAGGATTACTTCATCAAATCCGGATAAGCCAGTTTTGCCAGTTCCTCAACCGCCTTAACCATGTACTGGGATGTAGAACCACGATATTTCTCCGTCAAAGCCATAACTTTCCCGTTCTGTACGGCCGGCAGGGTTTTCAGCAGTTCGTCGGCCTGGATGGCTTTGATAACCGAGGCACCGCCGTCGTCAATCGCAGAAAAATCGGCGCCATAAGTGATGGACGGCACAATAAGGATGTCCGGCTTCCATTCGCCGACTACTTTTTCTTTGCTGACAGCCGAATAATTGTTAACGCCGGAAACTACATTGATCAGGCCGGCCGCTCCGGCTATGGCGTCAAATGGCGATCCGGCGCCGTAAGCTGCCAGCATGCCGGCGCTGCTGCCGCTGGCATCATAATAATCTTCATAATACATGACTTTTTTCTTATCCGCGTCTTTCAGGCCGGCCAGCTTATCGGATACGGCTTTAAGGGAAGCATCGACGGCAGCGGTCATTTCGGCGCCTTTTTCCGGTTCGCCGACCGCTGCGGCCAAGGTGGTAATAACACTTTTAATTTGATCGAAATTGGTTGGCGAATCCAAATGAAGGACCGTGATTCCCGCTTCCTGCAATGTTTTTGTCAGCGAGCCGTCGGCATCGGTAAAAGTATCGATAATAACCAGATCCGGTTTCATGGCAATCATATCTTCCGGCTTTTTCGTATCGGCGCGATTTGTTACGGCTTTCGCTTTCTCAGCCGTCGGGGAAATAACCGGGTCATCGCCCCAGGCCGACAGCGCTTTGATCCGGTCGCTGGGGAGCATGTCCAGCAGGATCTCGCCGGCCCAGACATTGGTCGCGATAATCGCCTGCGGCTTTCCCGATATGACGGCAGCCGAGCCGTTATTCTGGCAGGCCGATGCCAGAGATAAAACCAGAAGCAGCGTCAGCAGTAAAGATATTGCTCGTTGGAACTGCAGTTTTTTCATAAAAACCTCCACGAATTCGTCGGTAAATAGAAATACTTCTTTAAGTCTAGAGAGCCGGCTTTGCTGAATCAATCAAGCTTCTTGTTCTTTTTTGTAATTTTTTGAGTTTCCGAAAATACCCGGCGCACCGGCAGTAAAGTTGTCCGCCGTTCGGCCGGCCGGATATAGTCTGGCCGAAGAAGATCATTCGCGCTACAATAGAAACGGGCGGATGGCATGTGGTATTGATCATGCGTGCTTGCCAAAGGAGGTTTATATGGATCAACTTTTTACCTGGACCGACCAGGCGCTCTATTTACTGACTCTGGTTTTCGGTCTGGTTATTTGTTTCCGCGGGTACCGGCTTTTTCGTTTCTGGCTGATCCTGGCCGGTCTGCAAACCGGATTTTTCTTTGGATTCTGGCTCGGCGGCCGTTATCTGGACAATACGGTTCTCATTTTGGTTATTGCCGGTTTATGTGCCATACTAATAGCCGCTCTCGCCTATACCTTATTGAAGGTGGGCGCTTTCATCTGCGGCGCCGCCGTTTGCGTCCTGTTCGCCGCGCTGGTCATGCAGCTGTTTCTTCCGGCGCCTTATTGGCCGGTTCTGGCCGGCGCGGCTTTGATCGGCGGTTTGCTGGGTGTATTCTCGGTCAAACCGTTTCTGATTCTGGTTACGGCAATCAACGGCGCTTATCTGACTGCCGACAGCGTTTTCAACCTATTGGCCGGATACCCCATCGGCCGTTACCTGGAAACCCATGCCGATATCCGTACGGAAAACCTGATCCTCCTTCTGGTTGGCATCCTGTTGCTGACCATTCTGGGCGTTCTTTTTCAGAGCCGCATGGACAAGCGGAAAACGGCCAAGATGAAAATCCGGGCCGAGGCGGCTAATACCGAGGCGGCCAAAGCTGAAACAACGCCGGCAAAGCCGGAGGCTAAACCGGAGGCTAAACCGGCGTCTGAACCGGACATCACGGCAGCCCGGGATGAAAAGAAGCGCCGTTTATATGATCCCGAGGATCCCGATGATCCGGATAATTTGGATAATTCGGATGATTTGGGAAATCCGGACAATCCGGAAAATCCGAAAAATCCCGGTAACCCCAACGATCCGGGGCCATCCCGGCCTGAATCACATGAACCATGATCTTGTTAGTCATGATTCCGCAGCCGTTCCGGTAAAAACGAAAAATCCCTCCCGGCTGCTTTGCAGGCCACTAATCTGCAAATCATGCAACCGGAAGGAATTTATCCAAGAGGAGGATAAGTATGCGGCGCACACGCCAACTACTTGTTTTTATTATAGAGCAGGTCCGCAAGACGGGACAAGCCAATAAGTTTCACAATCTTTCGTTGGCTGCAGTCCATATATCTCATCGATTGACCGAATGATTTTGCCGCGAAATATTCAGCTTGTATAGGCTGACGAAGATCTGCCGCCCTAGTGAGGATAATTCATGAACATTGATCATCAGGAACATGAGCTCTATGATCCTGTGCGGCAGTTTTGGCAGGCCGCCGGTTATGAGGTGCGGGGAGAAGTCGTCGATTGCGATGTGGTCGCCATGCGCGGCGATGATTTGGTTGCGGTCGAAATGAAGCTTCGCCTCAATCTGGATGTGATCATCCAGGCTACGCAAAGGCAGCGTCTGTGTCCGGAGGTCTGGATCGCGGTCGCGCGTCCGGGCAAACAGCTGCGCAGCCGGCGCTGGCAGCATTTGCTGCATGTTTTGCGCCGTCTGGAACTCGGCTTGCTTCTGGTCGATCTGGATCACCGGCCGCACCGCGTAGAAGTTGCTTTACTGCCCGAGACCTTTGACCGCGGACGCAGTTTATCGGGAAACAAGGTGCGGCGCGAACACCTGCGCCGCGAATTCGCCAACCGCCACGGCGACAGGAATGCCGGCGGCGTCCACCGGACGCCTTTGATGACCGTCTACCGGGAACAGGCGCTGCTGATCGCCGCACTGCTGCAGGATCAAGGAGCGGCCGGCGCTGCTGCTTTGCGCCAAAGAGGCGCGCCGGACAAAACGCACAGCATCTTATACCAAAATCATTATCAGTGGTTCGAAAAACAGGGCTACGGTCTTTATCGCCTTTCGGACACCGGACAGGCCGCTCTAAACCAGTACGGCGATCTGGCGGAACAGCTGCTTGCCGGACTGTCCGACGCTGAGAATGAGCCGGCCGATAAAAATAATGCCGATAAAAGCCGTTAAATCCGCAGAGAAAGGCTTTACCCTAACGCGCTAATGCTTTACAATGTTAACGGGTTAAATTAACACCGATCAATCTATTGGAGGATAGACTATGCTCAAACGTATCAGTGCTTTATTTCTTGTCGTTGTTATGCTGATGGCTTTAGGCCTGGCCGGCTGCCAATCCGGCACTGGCAGCACCACCGCCAATGCCGACAACTCCCTGCAAAAGATCAAGGACAAGGGCGAATTGGTTCTCGGTCTGGATGACGCGTTCCCGCCAATGGGTTTCCGCGATGACAAAAATGAGATCGTCGGATTTGATATCGATCTGGCTAAAGAAGTCTGCAAACGCATGGGTGTAACGCTCAAGCTGCAGCCGGTCGAATGGAGCCAGATTGTCAATGAATTGAATGCCGGACAGATCGATTGCATCTGGAACGGCTATTCAATCACACCGAGCCGCCAGACAGAAACCAATATCACCGATCCTTATATGAAAAATCACCAGGTTGTCGTTGTTCTGGCCGATTCTTCCTACAAGACGCTGGCCGATCTGGCCGGCAAGACTTTAACTTTGCAAGCCGAATCCAGCGCTGCCGACGCTCTGGAGAAAGCGACCGATTTCAAGGCTTCGCTTAAAGAAGTCGTCGAACTCGATGATAATGTCATGGCCATGCAGGATCTGGACGCCAAAGCAT
>CAYRWC010000062.1:0-10704 GCA_964427795.1 uncultured Oscillospiraceae bacterium
GGAACTGATCTTGCGTATCCTGGGCTTGGCATTTGCCGCCGCCGGCCTGGTTGTTGTCTACGCCGCTCCGCACATCGTCGACAAGCGGGGGCTTGTCGGACGCAAGAAGATTCCGCCGGAGCTGGTGGAGCATATGACGCCGGAGGAACAAGACAAGTTCCGCCGCGATTCTGCGATTCTCGATGTCAAGTTCCGCGGCCTGCTTCTGGCGGCGCCCGGATTTGTTATGATCCTGATCGCTTTTCATCGTTAAGTTCGGGGCTTTTACCCCATACCCAGGAGGAATATCATGGCACGAATCGACAGTATCCCAAAATCTTTTGAACCCAGCGAAACAGAAGCCAGTCTGTATGCCGAGTGGCAGGAGAAAGGCTATTTTCAGCCGGCGGCCGACGACGGGCGCCCGGCCTTCACAATCGTGATCCCGCCGCCAAACATAACCGGACAGCTGCACATGGGTCATGCCCTGGACAACGCCCTGCAGGACTTACTGATCCGCTTTAAACGCATGCAGGGATATGCCGCGCTGTGGGTGCCGGGCACCGACCATGCTTCGATTGCCACGGAAGCCAAGATCGTTGAAGCGATGCGCCAAGAAGGCCTGACGAAAGAGGGCATCGGGCGCGAAGCTTTTCTCGAACGGGCTTGGGCCTGGAAAAAACTGTACGGCAGCCGGATCATTGAACAGCTAAAACGCCTGGGATCATCCTGCGACTGGTCCCGCGAGCGTTTTACCATGGATGAAGGTCTTTCCGAAGCCGTGCGGCATGTGTTTATCACGCTGTATGAGAAAGGCCTGATTTATCGCGGCGAACGGATCATCAACTGGTGTCCGCACTGCCTGACTTCGATATCCGACGCTGAAGTGAATTATGAAGAACAGGATTCGCAGTTCTGGCATCTGCGTTATCCGCTGGCCGACGGCAGCGGCGACTTGATTCTGGCTACCACCAGACCGGAAACACTCCTCGGCGATACCGCCGTGGCGGTCCATCCGGATGACGAACGTTATCGCCATTTGGTGGGCAAACAAGTGATCTTGCCCCTTGTCGGCCGGACGATTCCTGTTATCGCTGATTCCTATGTCGAAAAAGACTTCGGCACCGGCGTCGTGAAAATAACGCCGGCTCACGATCCGAACGACTTTGAAGTCGGTCTGCGCCACAAGCTGCCGGTGATCAATATCATGACCGAAGATGCACATATCAATGAAGCCGGCGGCTGTTATGCCGGACTCGACCGCCTGGAAGCACGGAAAAAGATCGTTGAAGATCTTGAAGCCGGCGGCTGGCTGATCAAAACCGAACCTCATAAACACAATGTCGGCACTTGTTATCGCTGCCACACCGTTGTCGAACCACGCGTATCTTTCCAGTGGTTTGTCCGGATGAAGCCATTGGCCGAACCGGCCATAACCGTTGTTCAGGAGCATAAAACACGCATCATACCGGAACGTTTTGAAAAGACCTATTTCAACTGGATGGAAAACATCCGCGACTGGTGCATATCCCGCCAGTTATGGTGGGGGCACCGCATACCGGCCTGGTATTGTGATGACTGTGGCCATATAACCGTGGCCGGCAGCGCGCCGGAGCATTGCGAAGCTTGCGGAAGCAGCCGTTTGCATCAGGACGAGGACACGCTGGATACCTGGTTTTCCTCGGCATTATGGCCTTTCTCCACACTGGGCTGGCCCAATGATACGGAAGATTTCCGCCGCTTTTACCCGACCAGCGTCCTGGTGACCGGATATGACATCATTTTCTTCTGGGTTGCGCGGATGATTTTTTCCGGTCTGGAACATACCGGAGAGACGCCTTTTCATACGGTGCTGATGCATGGCATCGTCCGCGACAGCGAGGGCCGGAAAATGTCGAAATCGCTGGGCAACGGCATCGATCCGCTGGAAATCATCGACCAATATGGTGCCGACGCCTTGCGTTACGCTTTGGTTAACGGCAATGCCCCGGGCAATGATCAGCGCTTCCAGAAAGATAAGATCGAAGCCGGCCGCAATTTTATCAACAAGATATGGAATGCATTCCGGTTTACGGTTATGAATTTTGATGACGAAATGGATTTTTCCGCCGTGACGCCGCATGACCTGAATCTGGAAGACCGCTGGATCCTGTCCCGTCTGCAAACCTTGAAAGCGGAAGTAACGGCCAATTTGGAGAAATACGAGTTCGGCGTGGCTTTAGCCAAGATAACCGGTTTCCTTTGGGAGGAATTCTGCGACTGGACCATCGAGATGAGCAAACCGCGCCTGAATAGCGGCGCCGACAAAACCGGCCGGCTGACCGCCCAATATGTGCTGAATCAAGTTTTAACGGAAAGCATGCAGCTGTTGCATCCTTTCATGCCGTTTGTCAGTGAAACGGTTTATCAGCAGCTGATCCATCCGGCCGGCAGCATCATGATGTCCCATTGGCCGGAACCGGATCCGCAGTTGATGTTTCCGCAGGAAGAACAGGCTATGGCCAGCCTGATGGAAGCGATCCGGGGAATCCGCAATGTCCGGACGCAGATGAATGTGGCGCCGGCCAGAAAGATCCATATGATCGTTGTTTCGGCGGATGAGGCCGTTTGCGGCCGCTTCCTGGACGGCTTGCCGTATCTGCAGCGACTGGCGGGCATCAGCGATTTGAAGACACAAGCGGACAAGACCGGTATTCCGTTGACCGCGGTAGCCTCGCTTTTTACCGGCGGCGAGATTTATATGCCTTTGGCCGATCTGATCGATCTGGGACAGGAAATCAAGCGTCTGCAGCAGGAAACGGAAAACCTGGACCGCGAGCTGGCCCGGGTGGCCGGCAAACTCGGCAACAGCGAGTTTATCGGCAAAGCGCCGGAAAAAGTTGTTCAGGCCGAACGGGACAAGCAGCTGCGTTTTCAGGACATGCGGCAAAGCGCGCTGGAACGGCTGGCTTTGCTGCTTCAGGAACAAAAAAACCAGGAGAATTGATTCCGGCCTGTTTCGTCGCGATTAACCGTTGACGCAGGATAAAATCAATCATAGAATAATAGCGTATGGGTTTGTCAGGCTTCAAGCAAACAGACGATGAAGTCATGAAATACAATTAAGGAGTTGAATTGTATGCCACTTGTCACAACCAAAGACATGTTCCAGAAAGCTTATGAAGGCGGATACGCCGTCGGCGCTTTCAATGTCAACAACATGGAGATCATCCAGGGCATCACCGAAGCCGCCAAGGAATTGAATGCTCCCCTGATTCTGCAAGTTTCATCAGGCGCCAGAAAGTATGCCAATCATACCTATCTGGTCAAACTGGTCGAAGCCGCCGTCATTGAGACCAATCTGCCGATCGCGCTGCATCTGGACCATGGCGATACTTATGAATTATGCAAGAGCTGCGTCGACGGCGGTTTTACTTCCGTCATGATCGACGGTTCTCATCATACCTATGAAGAGAATGTTGAACTGACCAAACGGGTCGTCGCCTATGCTCATGACCACGGCGTTGTTGTCGAAGCCGAACTGGGCCGCCTGGCCGGCATCGAGGACGCCGTCAACGTCAATGCCGCCGACGCTTCCTATACGAATCCGGACCAGGTTTATGATTTTGTAACCCGCACCGGCTGCGATTCGCTGGCCATTGCCATCGGCACCAGCCACGGCGCTTATAAGTTCAAGCCCGGTACGAAGCCGCAGCTCCGTTTTGACATTCTGGAAGAAGTCGAGAAGAGACTGCCCGGTTTCCCGATCGTTCTCCACGGCGCCAGCTCCGTCATCCCGGAATATGTCGCGATGATCAACCAATACGGCGGCAATATGCCTGACGCGATCGGCATTCCGGAAGATATGCTCCGCCAGGCCGCCCGCATGTCCGTATGCAAGATCAATATCGATTCCGACCTCCGCCTGGCTATGACGGCAACCATCCGCAAGTATTTTGCTGAGAATCCGAGCCATTTCGATCCCCGCCAATACCTGGGACCGGCGCGCACCGCGATCAAGGGCATGGTTGCCCACAAGATCAAGGACGTTCTCGGCTGCGACGGCAAAGCCTGAGTTCCTTCAACAAAGATCTGTCATCCTTTTTCGGGATAAAATGCGCCTCTCAATCCTGGACAAAATTTGTTCGGGAGCGGGAGGCGCATTCGTGTATAACGAACTTTTAGAAATGCTGCTTATTTGGACAAAGGTTCGGTTGACGTCAAAACGCCTTTGACCAGCAGGCGATGGGAAGCGACGCGTATGGGATCGCAGGTGACCAGCGTGATCCGGCTGCCTTCGACCGGCGTGTTGAATTCGGCAGCCAGCCCGGAGGGAAGCACACGGTCGATTTTGTCGACGGTATATGTATAACGGCTGGTTTTGTCCTCAATGATGATGATATCGCCGATAGCGACTTCATTGAGCCGGTTGAAATGGCGGCCGTAAGAATACATGCGGTGACCGAGGAATATGCTGTTGCCAACCTGGCCTAAACCGACGCTGTTGCTGTAATGGCCGATAGCCACCCGCAGATTGTAAACCGTCGATCCTTCGGCGATCGGCATATCTACATTGATGCAGGGGATCCGGATCCGCCCGATCGCCTTGATCACAACCTTAGCCGGTGCCGGCGTCGGAGATGGCGACGGTAGAGCGGATTCCGACGGCAGGGACGGATCGCGGCTCGTTTCGGCTGCCGTAGTCGGCTCATTGTCCGAGAAATAGTCGACGTCCTCACCGTCGACGACCAGGGCGGTAGGATCAAGCAAGATCGTTCCATCGCCATTTTCGTAGTTTTGCATCAGATCCTGGGTCAGACGGTCCTGCTGCCAGTGGATGACCATGGGCTTGATGATGAGATAGAGGCCGACAGCAGCCATGGCAATGATTAAAACATCCAGGATGATCAAAAGCGGCGTGCGTTTTTTCTTGACCATGTTGTCGTTATTCCTCCTTATAGACCGCTTTGGCATGAATCGCTCTTCTGCGCTGTCATGAAGGCGCGTTGTTCCAGCCGGCGGCGGCGGCGTTCAACCGCTTGCTGCCATTCCCGGCATTCATCCGGTGTTGAGGGCTTGAAGGATTCTACCAGCTGTGGCTTACCGTCGGCGTCGACAGCGACGAAAACCAGGTATGCGCGATTGACCAGCTGCCTACGGCCATCCAGATGCTCAACATCCGTATCAACGCGGACCTCTAAGGATGTACGGCCGGTCCAGGTGACTTCGGCGTTCAGGACGATGGTGTCGTTCATTTGTACAGGAGCGATAAAATCCAGCGCGTCGACGGCTGCCAGCGTAACATCGCTATGGGCGTGGCGGCGTGCCTCGACGGCGGCTGTCACGTCGATCCATTCCATGAGCTTCCCTCCGAAAAGTCGGCGGGCGCCGTTGACATGGGAGGACATGATGATCTGAACATGTGTGGTACGCAAAAAAACCACCTCCATCACTATTTTAGCTGATTTTTCATCAATCAGCCAGTCGGATCAATTCATGATGGCATAGGCAGCCATCCGTGAAAAATGATATGATAGAAAAATAGGCCGGCGTTCTGTCCGGACTGCTTGCCGGTTCGCCGGACAAACAGACAAAAAGACAGCAGCCGGCAGGTTATGATGGACTGAGCGGAGGAGCAGCATGATGCAGGTCATTCTGATCGAATCAGACAAACAACAAATACTGGATGTTATGCCTGATGAAACAATCTTATCGGCATTACAGCGTTATCACATTCCTGTCACGGCGCCTTGCGGCGGCAAAGGCACATGCGGAAAATGCCGGGTGGCCGTAGACGGGCTGGGGATGGTCTTATCCTGTCAAATGGTTTTGACACCCGAAATATGGCGGCAAGCCGGGTTGGCTATCGATCAGCCGCTGGTTATCCGGCTGCCGGAGCCGGTACAGGCCCAGATCTCGACCGACGGCCTTCTGCCGGCCATGATTTTGAATCCCCTGGTTTATAAAGGCCGCGCGGAAATGCCGGGACCGACGCTGACCGACCAGCGTCCGGATGATCAGCGTTTTTACGATGCTGCCGGTAAAACGATACCTTATAGTTTGTTGCCGCAGCTGCCTGCCGTCCTGCGAAAATCCGGCTATAAGCCGTCTTATTATTTTCGCCGTGATATCAGCGCCGTCGTGGCGTTTACCGAGGAAAACAGGCCGGAACCTCTGGGTATGGCCATCGATATCGGGACGACTACTTTAGCGGCTTATCTATGCGATCTGGGGCAGGGCGCACGTTTGGCCAGCGCTTCGATGCTGAATCCGCAGAGCATATTTGGCGCCGATGTCATCAGTCGGATTGAACAGGCGGCCGGCGGACAGCAAAAAGCATTGCGTCAGGCGATCGTCCGGGCGATCGGAGATCTGGCCGGACGGCTGATCGACAAAGCATGCCGGAAAACCGGTTTCAATTACCGGCGCGAAGATATCGCCCATCTGGTTCTGGCCGGCAATACAACCATGATGCACCTTCTTACCGGCTTTCCGGCTGACGCGATCGCCAGATCGCCCTTTATACCGGTCAGTCTGCAGGCGTTGACCCTGACGGCCGCCGATCTGGAACTGTCTTTGAATCCTCATGCCATCTGTCAGCTGCTGCCTTCGATCGCCGGGTATGTCGGCGCCGATATCACAGCTGGCATTTTAGCCTGTGGATTGAACCACCTGAACGACGATGGCGGGAAGCGGGCATCGCTCCTGCTCGATATCGGGACAAACGGCGAAATCGTTCTGGCCGGCCCCCAAGGTATGATTGCCTGCTCGACAGCCGCCGGCCCGGCTTTTGAAGGCGCCAACATCACCTGCGGCATGGGCGGCGTACAAGGAGCAATCGATCAGGTTGCCCTGACCGGAGATGATTTGACCTGGACGTTGATTGGCAACGATCTGGACAAGGATAATCCATCGGATTCACAGATTCTGGCCAGAGGATTGTGCGGTTCCGGCCTGGTCGCAGCTCTGGCGGTGATGCTGGATGCCGGCCTGATCGATGAGACGGGCCGGATAAACGACGAACCGGAGACGCTGCCGCCGCTGCTTGGCCGACGGGTTTGCCGGAGGGACGGCCAGGCTGCCGTCATTCTGGCTGAAGCCGCCAAGAGCGCCGCCGGCGAACCGATCTATCTGACCCAGAAGGATATCAGGGAAGTTCAGAATGCCAAAGCCGCCATAGCGGCCGGCATCGCTCTTTTAATCGAGCAGGCCGGATTGCGGCCCGAGCAGATCGATCAGGTATTTATCGCCGGCGGATTTGGCAATTTCCTTGATGTGCGTCATGCCTTCCGTATCGGCTTGCTGCCGGAAGCCTTGAACGGAAGAACACGCGCCGCCGGCAATACGGCCGGTATGGGCGCTCTGTATTGCCTGCTGGATCAGGAGGCCTTCCGAGAAGCGTCGGCAGCCGCCGGTCAGGTCACTTATTATGAATTATCGGCCGATCGCCGTTTTACCGATCTTTATATTGAAGCTATGCTTTTCCCGGAAGGCAGCCGATGAACGGCGACAAGGCATATTTACGGCAGCTGATGAACCGCCGGCGTCAGGCATTGACGGCTGTGGAAAGAAATCAGGCCGCAGCCGCGCTGGCTGTCCGGCTGGATGCTTTTATGCAGAACCGGTTCGGTGGGATCGCGGAAAAACGGCGATTGCAGATTGCCGTCTATGCCGCCATCCGCGGCGAGCTCGATCTGACGGAGTGCTGCGAACTGTTGCGACGCCGGCCGGCCGACCTGTATTTTCCTGCCGTCCGTCGGACTTCCGGCCGCGATGATCTGGCTTTTGGCCGTTTGCCGGAAGGTCGGTCGCCGGATGATTTTTTACGCCCCGGTGCCTTCGGCGTACCGGAACCGCCGGCGGAAACGCTGCTCCCCGTGACACCGCGGCTGGATCTGCTTTTGATCCCCGGCCTGGCTTTTGACCGCCGCGGCGGACGGCTTGGCTGGGGAAAGGCCTATTATGACCGGCTGCTTGCCGCGATGGTTTCTCCGTCTTTGCGCGTAGGAATCGGCTATGCCTTTCAGCTTTTGCCGACGCTGCTGCCCTGTGACGAACATGATCAATACATGGATGTCGTCCTTACGCCGGATGGCTGGATCGACGCCGATCCGGGCTTTTTGCCGGTCCGGTCTGATCCGTGATCCGAAATTGCCGTGTTTTGTCCGGCTTTGTCGATTTGAAAGGATATTGACATCAGAAAAAGTATGGTAAAATAGTCTTGATTACTTGTTGAGATTATCGAAGAGGGGTGAACCGATGAAACTAACCGTTTTAGGCGCGTCAGGCGGCTTCCCGGCTGCAGGCGGAGCAACATCCGGCTATTTGCTGGAATATGGCGGCCGCCATATCCTGATCGACTGCGGCAGCGGCGTTTTATCGAATCTGTTTCGGTTCATCCGACTGGAGCAATTGGATGCCGTTATTTTAACCCATCTGCACCAGGATCATATCAGCGATATGCAGGTGATGAAATACGCCATCGACCTGACCCGCAAGTACAGCGCCGATTTGCCGGCTTTGCCGGTCATAGCCCCGGCCACGCCGGAAGCGGTCGCCGCGAGTCTGCAAAGCGACGGAGATTTGATTATCGGACAGATCAACGCCGGCAGCGAAATGAATATGTACGGCGCTCAGGTCCGTTTCTTTCCCATGGATCATCCGGTTGAAACTTATGGTATAGCCGTGGATTATGAAGGGAAACGGCTGGCGATGACCGCCGATTCGGTTCCTTGCCCGGCCATGCAGATCCTGCTGCAGGATGCCGATCTGGCGGTGATGGACGCCGGATCCATCGAAAGACTGCGCAAACCGAAAATGATGCATATGACCGCGGCGGAGTGCGGCGCTTTGGCGAAAGCCTGCCAAGTCCGCACGCTTCTTCTGGCTCATTTGCTGCCGCTGATCGACCCGCAGGAAGTCCTGACGGAAGCCAGAAGCCGGTTTCCTGCCGCGGAACTGGCCAGACCTTTGGCCGTTTATGATATATAATCGGTACAAACAAGAGCAGATCATGATGAAGATGAACCCCAATGCTTGAGACCATATACGGATCGGCAGCGAAAGGCAGATCCGCGATTATGCGTGCCAAGATTATAGAAAGGAAAAATCATGCAGCAGCCAAACAAACAAACAGCCGTTATCACGGTCGTCGGCCATGACCAGGTCGGCATTATCGCTGCCGTGGCCACTTTGCTTGCCGATGTCCAAGTCAACATCAACGATATATCCCAGACGATCCTTCAGGATATCTTCACGATGATCATGCTGGTCGATGTCGGCGCGATGACCATCGGCCTTACCGAACTTAGTCGGCGACTGGATCAGATCGGCAGCAATCTGGGCATCTCCATCCGTATCCAGCATTCGGATGTTTTTGATGCTATGCATCGGATCTGAGGGATAAAGCATGTTCAACGAATTCGATATATTGGAAACAATCCGCATGTTTCAAGAGCAGCACCTCGATGTGCGTACGATTACCCTGGGCATATCCCTGTTCGATTGCGCGACATCAGACAGCGCTGAAACCTGCCGGCGCATTTATGACAAGATCTGCCGCAAAGCGGCAAATCTGGTCCGGGTAGGGGAACAGATCAGCGCCGAATATGGCATACCGATCATTCACAAGCGGATTTCCGTCACCCCGATATCCCTGATTGCGGCGGCTGGCGAAACAGCCGATTATACCTGTTATGCCCGGGCGCTCGACCAGGCGGCCAAAACGGTTGGCGTGAATTTTATCGGCGGTTTTTCCGCTCTGGTGCAAAAAGGCTACACGGAAAGCGACCGCCGCTTGCTGGCGGCGATTCCTCAAGCGTTGGCTGAAACCGATCTGGTTTGTTCATCGGTCAACCTCGCAACCAGCCGGACCGGCATCAATATGGACGCCGTGCGCGAAATGGGCGAAATCATCCTGCGTACGGCGCGGCTGACGGCAGATCGTGACGCGCTGGGCTGTTGCAAATTGGTGGTTTTTGCCAACGCACCGGAAGACAACCCATTTATGGCCGGTGCTTTCACCGGCCCCGGCGAACCTGAATGCGTCGTCAATGTCGGCGTCAGCGGTCCCGGCGTCGTGAAACATGCCCTGGAGTCGGTAAGGGGAGAAAATTTGGGCGTGGTAGCCGAAACGATCAAGAAAGCGGCATTTAAAATAACCCGGGTCGGTCAGCTGGTAGCGCAGGAAGCATCGCGCCGCCTGGATGTGCCGTTCGGCATCATCGACCTGTCCCTGGCTCCGACTCCGGTGGTCGGCGATTCGATAGCCCGGATCCTGGAGGAAATGGGTTTGGAAACCTGCGGCGCATGGGGGACTACCGCGGCTCTGGCCATGCTGAACGATGCCGTGAAAAAGGGCGGCACGATGGCTTCATCTTTTGTCGGCGGTTTAAGCGGCGCGTTCATTCCGGTCAGCGAGGATGAAGGGATGATAGCCGCTGTGGAAAAAGGCTGCCTGACTTTGGAAAAACTGGAAGCCATGACCTGCGTCTGCTCGGTAGGCATCGATATGGTCGCCATACCGGGCGATGTGCCGGCGAGCACGATTGCCGGCATCATTGCCGATGAAATGGCGATCGGCACTTTTAACAACAAAACGACGGCTGTCCGTCTGATCCCTGTGCCGGGCAAGACAGTCGGCGATTCGGTCCATTATGGCGGCCTGCTGGGTTCGGCGCCGATTCTCGCGGTCAATACCGCGTCGTCGGAAGCTTTTATCGCCAGAGGCGGGCGTATACCGGCACC
>CAYRWC010000063.1:0-10605 GCA_964427795.1 uncultured Oscillospiraceae bacterium
CGCTGCCGATGTCGGACACATCCTTGTCGTAGGTCAGATAATATGACGATACGGCTTTGCCGACGATCGTGAAGGTGTCGGTGCGCAAGATGTCGGTCAAATCGGTTTTTTTACCGGAAGATACCGTTAATGTGTCGCCGATTTGGAGGCCCAGATCAATGATGTTCGATTCTTCAATAATACATTCGCCGGGATTCTCCGGGTATCGCCCTGTAGTCAGTTTGGGCTTGTTCAGATAATCCTCCGAACCTGACTGGATCGCTTCGGCCGGTAAAGAGTGAATGCGAAAAACAAATTCATTGGCGTTGATGGTCGTGACGACATCGGCAAAATAAGAAGCCTGAACGGCCGCGACGCCGTCCTGCGCTTTGATCGCTTCGATATCTTCTGCTGTCAGCCCCATCGAAGACAAAATGCGCAGATCCATCATGTTGTATTGATCATAATACTGGTCCGCCGTATACTTCATATCCGGCGCCGAAGCTTTCACACCGGCAAAAAAAGCGGCTCCCAGACCCACGATCAAGAAAATCGAAAAAAAGCGGCCGAGATTCTTGCCGATCTCTCTGAAGGCATCTTTATACATTGCGCGTTTCATCGATTACCACTCGATTCTATCAATACTTAACGGTTCGCGGTTTTCCGTTATCGAATCAATAAGCCCGCTTTTTACGCGGATGACTTGATCCCCCATGGGGATCAAAGCTAAATTGTGGGTGATGACCACGACGGTCATGCCGCTGTTGCGGCAGGTTTCCTGAAGCAGTTTCAGGATGGAGCGGCCTGTCTGATAATCAAGCGCTCCGGTTGGCTCGTCACAAAGCATCAGTTTAGGATTCTTCGCCAGCGCCCGGGCAATAGCCACACGTTGCTGTTCGCCGCCGGAAAGCTGGGCCGGAAAATTATTTTTCCGGTCGCTCAGTCCGACTCCGTCAATGACTTTATCGATATTAAGCGGGTTTTTGCAGATTTGCGAAGCCAGTTCGATGTTTTCTTTGGCGGTCAGATTGGGTACAAGATTATAAAACTGAAAGACAAAACCGACATCATGCCGCCGGTAGGTGATCAGATCTTTGGTTTTGAATCGGCTGATCTCATGCTGATCGACAAATATCCTGCCGGATGTCAGACTGTCCATGCCGCCAAGAATATTAAGAATCGTTGTCTTGCCGGCTCCGCTGGCTCCGGCGATAATCACAAATTGTCCTTTTTGGATGGAGAATGAGATGCCGGCTAATGCTTCGATCTCATATTCACCCATTTTATATACTTTCTTTACCTGCTCGAATCTGATGTAATCATCCATTGACTTCTCCTCTTATGGCAGATATTGGGATACCACGGCCTCTTTCAAGTCTTCATCCTCACGCAGGAAGCAAACGGCGGCGATGAATCCCCATTCATTTTCGAAAAGCCGGAACCGGCAGTCCTTCTTGTTGCAGTTAACCTGTTTGTCCCCGCTGATCGAAAAACTGATCTTTTGCATCGGATACGCAAAACCGGTACCCAAAGCTTTCGCATAACTCTCTTTTAAAGTCCAGAAACGGAAAAAATCACGTTCGGGATCCGGCGATTGCGTCACGGCTGCAAATTCATCTTCTGTAAATATTTTGCGTCCGGCAAGCATGGAATGCGGCCGAATCCTTTCCACATCTATGCCTGTCTTGCAGGAAGCGATCGATAATGCGGCTGCGCCCCGGCAATGGCTGATACTGAAATGAATATTCTGGTAATTCCTTAAAAACGGCTTGCCCCAAATGTTGGCAACCAGACTGCATTTTCCGATATCCAGCGCGTATTCTTCGGCAAGTCCTGCTTTTAAAAGGCGTTGCGACATGGCCCGCTGCTCTTCAAGCGTATTGAGGCGGCTTCCCTGTGAGAAAACGAGATAAATCATTTCAACATTTTTTCACGGATATAGACATCCAAATCGCCTAGAGTTTCCAGCTTCCTGAGCTCGCGCTCCGGTATCGCGATGCCCAATTCGGATTCCAGCCGGCCGATCAGCGAAATGAAGTCATAAGAATTTAAATGAAGATCTGTAACCGGGTTGGTCGATTCGGTAAGACTGCTTTCTTCTATCTCGACATATTCCAGGATATCTTTGATAATGATATTAAGCATCTTTAACGACCTCCTTATTGGGTGCCATGGTTTTGCTCCCATTTTGTACCAGGACATTGCGCTTGATTTTTTTGGTGGTTGTTTTTTCAAACTCAGTTTCCCTGATTACGGTCTTGGTGATTCGTTTGTAAGCCGCCAGATGCCGGTTGACTTTTTTCATGCTTTCAGCAAACATTTCGGAAGCTTTTTCCCACCCCACTTCTTGGGTGACTTGCTGATCGAGATAGGCTTCGGCAGTAATAACGCTCTCATTGCCGTGATCATCCAGCATGGCATAAACCACGACTTCCCGAACGTAAGGAATCATGCTGACAATATATTCCTCAAGTTCTTCGGGATGGACATTCTTCCCATTTGAAAGGATAATCAGGTTTTTCGCTCGCCCGGTAATATAAAGATTTCCTTTATGGTCCATATAACCGATGTCACCTGTTTTAAACCAACCGTCGTCGGTGAAGGACAACCGGGTCGCTTCGTCGTCTTTATAGTACCCGAGCATGACATTGTCCCCTTTGGCTTGGATTTCGCCTCTTCCGTCAGCCCGGATCTCACCGATCCTTACGGTACAGCCCGGCACGACAACGCCTACGCTGCCCGGAACGTTAGACAGGGGGCTGTTGGACGATATCAGAGGCGAACACTCGGTTATGCCGTATCCGTTGTAAACACTGATGCCGATATCATCGAAGCCTTTGATCAGATCCGGGTTCAAAGGCGCGCCGCCGCAGACGATGAAGTTCAACTGGCCGCCTAAATTTTCCATAACCGGCGCAAACAGGACCTTGCGCAAATCGATACCTATTTTCCTGAGGGCATTGCTGAACCAGATGCCATATTTCAAATGAGAGGTTAAGTTGACCCGAGCTGTTTCTTTCCAGATATTTTTATATAATCCCTCGACAATCATAGGAACCATCAGGCTCATATTGGGCTTGAATAATTTAAGGTTATCCTTAACATGCTTCAGGGAATCGTTAAAGCAAAGCGTACCACCGCCGAATATGCAGCCCAGAACATGGATGTTGAATTCATAGGTGTGATTGATGGGCAAAATAGAAAACGATGTATCGGGTAAGGCAAACAGGGACAAAGCTGAATAAACTGTAGTTGCCAGATTTCGCTGGCAGAGCATAACGCCTTTATTAACACCGGTTGTCCCCGAGGTAAAGAGAATAGAACAATTTTTGTCGACATCCAGCGTTATGCCGGTGTAACAGGTATCTCCTTCCTGAAGGAGTTTTTTGCCGGCATCTATCAAGTCGTTCAGGGACAGAAAAGAACAATTCGGTTTGGCATTTCCGATATTGACAGCCATAAAAATATCTGGAGATTGCGCTAAAATATCGGCGATAAACGGGGCGCAGCAATCTGAGAAGAAAATGATTTCAGAATCGCTTTTTCGGATCAATTTGATCATGTCGTCCATTGTCAACTCTTTATCAATCGGAACAATAACACCGGCTCCGTTGGCGACAGACAGATAACTGAGTACGTAATTATAAGTGCTTTCGCCGATCAGGGCGAAATGCTTGCCTTCCAGGCCGTCGGCCAAAAGCTTCGTGCCTAATGCCGCTATATCGAATTTCAACTGATTGTAATTGTGTTCGATGATCTGGCGATCCGGGCCAATTTCCTTGAATGCCGGTTTGACATTATATTTCTCAGCGGCATAATCGACGAGTTCACGTAAATCGCGGAGCCGAATACAGGTATTGAATTTCCTGACCAATCTGATCTCCTCCTTAAAAAGCAGGAAGAATAGCTCTGCTTTCAGTGCTGTACCAGAATCATTCAGCAAATTGCCTAACGTGTCTTCTCATAAAACAATATTAATATGCGTATTATTATGATAACCGGCCGACGAAACTGTGCTATGCATACCCAAAACCGTTTACTGACCAGCGCCGATAAAATCTATGAAAATGAGTCATATGAGGTTACTTTATCATTTTCTGCCCTTTCACATATTTTGTCAATAGCCAGCCCGAAAATGCCCGGCATATTATTTGAATTGTTCAGGTAAATATATTGCGATATAAGTATATTTATTTCCACTATGATTGAATGCTTATAATTTTTATCTATGCGCTCTTTAATTTATTTGAACGTCGCAGCCGGTGATCGGACGATAGACAAGGGATTTAATTATCGTTAGGATAATAATGAATCCGTTTCATATCGGTGATCGATTTACCGATATGATCACACCAAGGATTAATCGCAAAAACGGAGGTTCTATGGCTGAAAGACGCGAAAAGCTGATGATTTTATTTTTAACGATTCTCATGTTGATTACCGCGGCCTGCGCCGATTTCGACAGCGCCGGCGTCCGGTCGGAGCCGACACTCGTATCGACGATGGAACCGACAATCACATCGACACTCGCGCCGACACCGGAACCGACGACTACGCCGACACTCGCGCCGACGTCGGAACCGACGACTGCGCCGACACTCGCGCCGACGCCGGAACCGACAATCACGCCGACGCCGGAACCGACGGTCGCACCGGCGCCGGAACCGACAGCCGATGCCGGCAATATCGGGTTCCGTTTATCCCAATTTCTGTCGGATCAAGCGAACGGTCAATCGGTGGGCGCCAAGGCTGCCCGGCTCAACGGCGGTGAATACCACAATGCCTGCGTCTACACGGTCGGCGAAGCATTACGCCGGATCGGCTGCGACATTCCCGAGGCTACCGGTTATACGGCAACCCTGAAACAGCAGCTTCTGGACCGGGGATTCAAAATCTGCCGCGATCCTCATGAATTGCAGGCCGGTGATGTTTGTTTTACAACCGATGCCGCAGGTCATGCCGAGGGAATTCCGACGCATACATATATTTTTCTGAGTTGGGCCGGACCGGATACGGCGAATATTTTTGACAATCAAGTTTACGATTATGGCAGTCATTATCATACGCGATCTATCGGCTTGACTTTTTTTAATAACCAGCCGGACCGACCGAAAGATGCATTGTCCTTTTTTATGCGCTGCCCGTAAAAAACGGCTGTTCCTCACGATCGAAGTATCAGAATGAGCAATATTGGCTATCCGCGTGCTGCTGTCGGTAGGCCATCGGCGTACAATTTTCTTTGGCCTTGAAAGTGCGGCTGAAGTAATAAATGCTCTGAAATCCGATCAGCCGGGCTATCTCGCCGATGCTGGTATCCGTATTGACCAGCAGCTCCTTCGCTTTTTGCAGCCGCAGCTGGTTGATATAGCTGATAGGCGTCGTTCCATAGACGGATTTGAATGTGTCGATTAAAATCGTTTTACTGACTTTGGTTAAAGTCGCAAGATCATCCAGTCCGATAATATTGGCGTAGTTGAAGTGAATGAAATTCATCAATTGTTCAAAGTTGATTCCTTTGCGCTGCTTGATCAGCGGTTCGGTTTCCAGTTTATCCTCAGGCTCATGTTCGGATTCGCCGTAAACTGCTTCCCGGATCAGCCGTACCAGCATGGAGTAGAGAAAATTATTTATCATGTTATAGTAATACTTCTCTTTTAAGGTGCTTTCGCCGATTATTCGGTCAAAACAGCCGGTGTACCAGCGCAGATGATCTGTCGTGAACGGACAAACGACCTTAACCAGATCATCGCAGAGCGCGGGATCGGCAACGGAGAATTTTACATCCAAAAGCCTGAGCGGTTCTTCCGATTCCTGATCGCAATTGATGGCATGCTGCTGTTGGGGCTTAATTAAATATATGCAATCTTTTATAATCGGCTGCCGATCAGTGCCGATCAAAACGGCGCCACCGCCGCTCAATACAATAAACAACTGAAAATAATTATGTGAGTGATCTGCGTTCTCCCAGCTCTGCTGATATTTGCCATACCACAAGATACTGCACTCTTTCATAATTAACAATCCATCTCCTGCTGTTGGCTACTCCAAAATTGGATTTATTCTACATCACCTGAAAGATAAATGTAAAGCGTTTCAAAGCTGAACGAGATCGGCTCCGCTCGTACATGGCGGCGAGGCATAAAAAATGCCCCCGGATAGAAATTATCTTTTTCGATCGGGGGCATTTGTGTGTTTAGTTGTTTTCTTTAAGCCGTGTCTATAAACAATCGGTCATAGTGGTATCTTACTTGCTGAGAGCCGATTTCCATCTTTCATAACCGGCTTGCTTGATCTCCAGTACCTTGTCGATCTGCATTTCTTTCAGCGTATTGAGGTAGTTGTTCCAGTTTTCATCGTTCAGTTTAAGGGTTCCGTTAACGAATTGCGCTGTTGTCGTTGTTACATAAGTGTTGATATCGGTAATCAAACCGGACAGGGTCGCACTTTCATCTTCAGAATACTTGAACTGCGCGTCGAGTAATCTGTCTTTCATGTAGGGATAATAGCTTTTGGCGCTTTCGGTGGCTTTCATTTCCTGCGTCGGATTGTTGATTGGGAATTTATCAAGAACGACGAGGCCGGTATAGCTGCCACCGTAGACATACTTGTTTTTATATTCTTCTTCGGACAGGCCAAAGGTGTCCTTCGGGAGAATGCGGAAATAATTTTTCCCGTCTTCGGTGAAATCCCAGTCGACGCCCTTGATACCGAGCCAGGAAGACAAACCGCAGATGCCGTCGAAAACCTGATCGGGTTCGGTATAGAACATATCGTAATAGCGCATCAGATATTCCGGCGATTTGCAGTCTTTGCTGATGATTTTGCCGCACCAGCCATAAGAGGAAATATTGACGACTTTTTGCTCTTTGGTGTACTGGGAAACCAGCGGCGGCAGGATTTTGGTTTCGACCTTGCCGCTCTTATAGAAATCCTTGGTCAGCTGAGTCCCGTTGTTGCCGATGATCAGACATTGGCCGGCCTTGATTTTGGCGTTGAGCGTAGCGGTGTCCATGGTGAACATTTCGGGGTCAAGCAGTTTTTCGTCAAAGAGCTTGGCGACAAATTCGAGATAATGCCGGAATTGATCACCCATACAGTTATAGGTGACTTTGCCGTCTCCGTTATCCCCGAAACCATATTGCCAGGCATCGCCGAAAGCCGGGAAGAGATCCTGATTCAGCCAATCGATGATCGAGATAAAGGGATAGAAGCCTTCAACCGAGCTGTAGGTTTCTTTTGCCTTGACCAGAAGCGCGTAAAATTCATCAACTGTTTTCGGAACATCCGCGCCGAGTTCGGTCATCATGTCGCCGCGATAGTAGATCGGATTGGCCATGGTGTAGGTCCAGACATTTTGCACGAGTTCGTAAATGCCGCCGTCCATCATGGTGCCAAAGGCTTTCATATCCGGATATTTCTGGAAAGCTTTGGCCATATTGGGCATATATTGCTCGTAGTAATCGGCATAATTAAAGAATTTGCCGCCTTCGACGCCGTGCGTTTGGATAATCGGTGTATCGAGGCCGGTTTCAATAACATCCGGCAGCGTTCCGGCGACAGTTTCAGGTTAACCTGGGTGTTCCAGTCGGTATCGGAAATATACTGGTAATCAAAATAGACATTTGTATATTCGGACCAGTATTTCTGCGCGGTATATTTGTTCCAGTCATCAGCCTGAGAGGAGGATGTCGATACCAACGCCGTAAAGGTGACGGGCTTTTTAGCAATAGGATAACCGGTAGAATTGAAATTGTCGTCTGCTGCAAGAGGGGTTGCGGTGGTGCCGGATAATGTTGTGTCCGATGTTGCCGGGCCGTTTGACTGTTTTGTGGACGCTTCCGTGGCGCCGACACCGGAGCAGCCGGCAAACAAAGCAACGATCATGACCAGGGCCAATAGGAACGAGAGAGACTTTTTCATGTGTTTTCCCCTTTCATCTTTCTTATCTTACCCATGCGGGTATGAAACGTTTTAAACGATCAGCCTTTTAAAGAACCGATCATAACGCCTTTGTCAAAATAGCGTTGCAAGAAAGGATAGATAATCAATACAGGTAGCGACGAGACGATAATGACTGAATAACGGACCAGCGACGCTGCTTTAACCTGGGCATCGAGCAGCAATTCGTCAACATATTGACCGGCGGCCATCATTTCAGCTTTCATTTGGTTTTGAATCAGGATTTCCCGCAAAATGAGCTGCAGTGGGATTTTCGACCGATCGGTCAGGTAAATCATGGCGCTGAACCATGAATTCCAATGACCAACGCCATAATAGAGCGCCATAACCCCGATAAGCGCCTTCGACAGCGGGATGACAACCGCGGTAAATGTTTTCAGCGGTGAACAGCCATCGATGAAGGCGGCTTCTTCGACTTCGCGCGGCACGCCGTTGATGAAAAAGGTCCGCGAAATAATCAAGTTGGTCGTGCTGACGGCACCGCAGACCATTAAAACGGTATAAGTGTTAAGGAGATTTAAGCTGCGCATCAGAAGATAGCTGGGGATCATGCCGCCTGAAAAATACATGGTGAAAGTTATAAGAACCATAAAAAATTTGCGGCCGATCAGCTGGCTTTTCGAAAGGGCATAAGCGGCGGTTAGCGTAAAAAACAAATTGATCAGCGTGCCGCCCACGGCATAAATAATCGTATTGGCGTAACCCTTGATAATTTCGGGATCCTGAAAAACCCGATAATATCCTTCGAAAGTGATACCGACCGGGTAAAGCCACATTTTTCCGGTGTTGACCAGATCGGGATTGCTGATGGACGCGGATACAATATAAATGAGCGGATATAAAACAATCAACATAAAAACGGTTGTCAGGGAGAAGTTGACAATACTGAATATTTTATCGCCGGATCTTTCTTTTATAGCTGCCATTTGCCATCCCTCTTTCTTAAAACAAGCTGGTGTCGCTGAACTTGCGGGCGACTGAGTTTACGATGATCAGAAGGATGAAGTTGATGACATTATTAAATAAGCCGACTGCCGAAGCAAAGCTGTATTCGGATTTCAATAAACCTCGTTCGTAAACATACGTGGATATGATGTTCGAGGTGGTCTTGTTCAGGTCATTCTGTAAAAGAAGGACTTTTTCATAGCCGACGCTCATGATTGAGCCGACGCTGAGAATGAGCAGAATAATAAATGTCGGCATGATAACCGGGATATTGATGTGCCGGATCCGCTGCAGCCGGGTCGCGCCGTCGATAACGGCTGCTTCATGCAGTTCGGGACTGACGCCCGACAACGCCGCCAGATAGATAATGGAACCCCAGCCGGTATCCTGCCAGATTCCGGACCAGACGTAAATATGCCGGAACGATTGCGGTTCCACCATGAAATAGCGGGCTTCGAAGCCCATTGCCTTCATGGCATAGTTGACAATGCCCGTGGAAGGCGACAAAACAATGGTGATAATGCCGACCAGGACAACCGTCGAAATAAAATGTGGAGCGTAGGTGACTGTTTGAACGAATTTTTTATATTTCAACTGCTTAATTTCATTGAGCATCAAAGCCATGATGATCGGTATGGGCATGCCGGCCAGGAGTGAGTAAATAGATATGGACAACGTATTTTTAATCGTCACGCCAAAGTAGTAGGAATTGATGAACTGCTTGAAGTGCCGCAGCCCGACCCACGGGCTGTCGATAATGCTGTGAGCGCCGGTATAATTTTTGAAGGCAATCTGTAAACCGTAAAGCGGACCGTAAGCAAAAATCAGATACCAGGCTATCGCCGGCAAGAGCAGCAGATAGTATTGATAATCTTTTTTTATTTGCCGCCAAATGCGCGTGCTGCGTTTTTGTGTTAACGCCTCGGGAATTGAGAAATTTGGCATGGTGCGATTGACCTCCTTTTAATCGGTAATAAAAACGGCGATTCTAAAATGTGGTGTTTTTATATCTGATTCAATGACGTTATGTTGTTTGCTTCATGATAAATAATATGATAATATTAATTATTTCATCATATTGGTGCAGCTTTTCGGTATAATTAAAACTCGTCATAATATAATTACATTATTTAGCATCGTTCATAAAAATTCCACTGGCTGCTGCGACGATGCGCTTATGCCAAAACACAAAATATATACACCCGGCAAAAATGAGTTCCGCCGATTTTATTTTTGTAAATTATTACATAATTTTTGCACTTTAGAAAAGAACAGCCGGCTGAAAAATAATTATTCTTTTAATAGTCGTAATGTCAACTACTGTAATAAAGCGATAAATAAATAATCATAAATCCTCCAAATGTCTTTAGATAGTGGCTTTGATGACATTCCTACCAATGGAAGCAAGATTAATATATATTTATCAACGACTCTTACCCGGTGTTTTTTTATGAATCGGCCTCTCGTATTCGGCATGATCCTGTACCTGATCTGTCGGCTGAATCTTAAAATAGAACACTAAGTAAAAGAACAGTTACTACCCTAACACAAATGATATGGAGCGTCAAGACCTGCGAGGCCTGAAATAGCCCGTAAAAAGCCACTTTGACGCCGTTTATCATAAAAACGGAATAATATGTAAAAGATGCTGAATAAACGTCAAATTTGATTATGCCATAATGCAGTATAATACAGATCAAACGTCATATCGAAATGATCCTG
>CAYRWC010000064.1:0-10596 GCA_964427795.1 uncultured Oscillospiraceae bacterium
TCCAGATCGCTCTTTTGGACTTTAGAGTTTGTCATGGCCGTATCCAGATATTTGGCGACATTAGCCTTGTGATCGGCAGCCCACTGATCGATGGTGATATCGCCGCTCAGGAATTCTTGGCTGTAGCCATACCATTCGCGCAGGCTTTCCTGAACATCGCCAGGCGCGCCGCGGGCCATCATCTGGCCATAGCCTTTTTGGCAGTTGCCGATAAAGGAGAGGTTGTCAAACATGGCCGCATATTCCGCAGGCAGTTCAACATCGTTGACCAGCGGCGGTCCGTTCGGCGTCCAGTCATTTTCCAGGCCGGCTTTCATGTATGCCGAATAACCGTCTTTTGAAGAATAGAACATCAGGAAGTCCACAACCAAGTCGTCATGGGCTTTTTCTTTCTTGACGGCGCCAAGGAAACCGACAGCCACTTCAATCGTGCGGGCTTTGGCTTCAATGCCGGCGCCGGTCATAGAAGGCATATTGAAGGTGCCCAGTTCGAATTTCTGCACGCCTTCGATCGTATCCGGTTTACCGTCGCCGTTCGTATCGTTGCCGGAAACATCCTCGCCGGCAGCCAGTTTATCCATATCACGTTTAAAGGAAGGCAGACGCCAGGCGCCGTCGATGTACATGGCGGCTTTTCCCTGATAGAACAGCGGCAGGGCGTCGGTTGTGCCGAAGAAGGCTTCGCCGCCGGCATATTTCGGGAATACTTTGGCGAAATTGGCCCAAACCGTCTTCATGCCTTCGGAATCCGCTTTGTAAGTGCCGTCGGAGATGGCTTTAAAAGCGCGGACGACGTTTTGGTTGACTTTCCAGGAATCATCGTTGAACGGATCGTTGATGTCCAGTTTGAAAATACCGTCGATATCGGGATCGTAGCAATAATCGCCGTCGTGGGCTTTATAGACATCCAGCATCGAGCGGGTCGTCTGGTCGGCATAAATCTGAGCCAGCCAGCCCATCTGCATCGCCCAGAAGCTTTGGAAGTCGCCCGGGCAGGCTATCGGCTGGATACCGGCCGCTTGCAGTTTTTCGCAAGCCGTGACCAGTTCATCCCAGGTTGTCGGCACTTCGGCGCCGGCTTTGGCAAACAGATCCTTGTTATAGCACCAGAGAACCTGAACAGATTCCAGTGAAATGTTGGTCCATTCATTCTGGGCCAAGTCTTTTGTCTGCATTTCGAAATTGAACTGTTCATTCCACGGTTTACCGGAATAGGTGCTGATATCGGTAGCATATTCCATGAAATTGATCGCTTTATCTTTTGAAGCCGGGCCGGCCAGATTGATGGCTACCAGATCCGCCTCAGGGTTTTCGGTGCCGAACATGTTCTTGATCCATGTATCGTAACCTTCAGAGGGTTTCAAATCGACGACCACATCAACCTTTTGGTTGATGGCTTCATAAGCTTTGGCAACAGCTTCCCAGGCTTCGGCGACACCGGTGCCGGCCTGAACGCTGATAACAACTTTTCCTTCGAGCTCAGGCGCGGCTGTCGTCGTCGCTTGAGTCGTCGTTGTCGTTGTCGTTTTGCCTGTCGTTGTCGGAGCAGCCGTTGTCTGGGTGGGATTGCCGGCACAGGCGGCTAAAGAACACAAGAGAACAACAGCCAGCAGTAAACTGAGTATCTTACTGTACCTTTTCATCATTCAACCTCCTACTTATTTTTCATTTTGTCTTGAAAACGATTGTGGCTGGATATCCTCCTTTCTCCGTAATCAATACCAATATTCATCAATCTCAATACCTATCGGCGTATTGGATTAATCGACTTCAACCGATCATGAGCGCAGCCGTCCGGGACTGACCGGACCTGTGGATTGCCGCTCAATCAGGTGCGGACGCAATTTGAAATAACCGGTATTGCCCATTTTTATATTCGTGTACAGCAGATGAAAGGCTTTGACGCCCATAATCCGCTGAGGTACGGACAGGGTTGTCAGCGAGGGTTCCCAAAGCTCGGCCAGACGGATATTGTCGATGCCGACGACCGAAACGTCTTCCGGAACCCGGAGCCCCACCTGGTGCAATCCGCGGATAACGCCCATAGCCATCAGGTCGTTGGTGGTGATGATCGCGCTAAATGAACGGCCGGATTGCAAAAGACGCTGAACCATCTGCTGACCGCTGAGCAGCGTGGTTTCGAAGGGCGGACGGTTAAAGTTCAGCAGTGCGTCGCCGTATGTCAGGCCGTGGTCCAGCAGCGCCTGCCGGTACCCGTCCAGACGCTGATCGGCCGTCGTCGTTTTGGGAACACCGTTCAGATAGGCAATTTCGCGGTGCCCCAGCCCGTAAAGATGACGTACAATCTGATGCATGCCGTCATAATAATCGATTTCCAAATCACTGATCTGTTTCAGATCCACTTCATCGCAGCCGCTGACAACCACCCGGATGCCGGCTTTCAGCAAACGCTGGATATGGTCGTCGTCATTATCGTGCCGGACGGTCGTGATAAAAACACCGTCTACACGCCGGCTGATGATGCTGTCGCAGTAAGTCGCCAGATCGCAGTATCCGGAGCAGACATTGACAAAATAGCCTTCCTGCCAGGCTTCATTTTCAAAGCCCTGCACAACGCCGCTGTAATAAGGGTTTTCCAGATCGTTTAAAATAATGCAGAGCTGCCTTGTCTCCTGGGTAACCAGGCTGCGTGCAACCATGCTCGGTTGATAATCCAGCTGCTGAATAACCGCGAGGACACGCTGCCGTGTGGCGTCGGAAATATTTTTTTTATTGTTGAGCACATTGGAAACAGTAGCGGTTGATACGCCCGCAAGCTTAGCCACGTCTGTTCTGGTGTGGTTTTTCATACCGCACATTTCCTTCCGTTGGTTATTCAATAAACCTCTTGTTTTAGTTACTCGTGTAACTAACTAGCTGATCCATTTTTCTTCTCGGAACGTTGGTTTTATTTACAATTTGTTGAAATTGACACTTTTATGTTAGCTCCTTATGTGCGTTTTGGCAATCAAATCTTCATCAGCAATTTTTACCGAATGAAATATCGTTTACCAAAAGCAACCAGGAATTTTATTAAGTAAAATTAATCATCGCTTAATAATAAACTTCAGTAGATTTTTGCTCTTGTTTCCGTTTATTTTATCATTTTGGGCAATATTTGCCGTCGTGTTATGTGCATTTTTAACAACACAGATGATAATCAGAAAAAATAATATTTTTACCGGTCTTTTTTTCAACATGATTCCGACCGTTCGACAAACCAATTAACGAGTATGATTTTGCATTATTTTTCGTCATTTGCCGCCGTTTTGTATAATTATTCACTCATTTATCGTTTATTGACGCGTAAAAACGGTAAAAAAGATAATCTTGCATCCTGGCGTCCGATCATTTATGATATAAAATAGTGATGGCGAAAAATTCTAAATCGTATTTGTCATTCCATGACCCATTAGAAATTGAAAAAGGTGATCAACATGGCTCCAGATTTTCAACGCTTTTCCGAACCCCGGCTGATCAACACCGGCGCTCCATTCTGGTCCTGGAACGGACATCTGCGGAAAGACGAGCTTCTGCGGCAGATCGACGTCATGCAAACCATGGGCATGAGCGGGTTTTTTATGCATTCACGCACAGGCTTATCCACCCCGTATCTTGGACAAGAATGGTTCAAGCTGATACGGAGCTGCGCCGAAGAAGCCAAAAAGCGGGGCATGGAAGCCTGGCTTTATGACGAAGACCGCTGGCCTTCGGGTTCCGCGGGCGGCATGGCGACCGCCGACCCTTCTTATCAGATGAAATATCTTTTTGCCGAGATCATGGATCAGGATGAATTTCAAGCCGGTTCAGGCGACATCGCCTATTTTGCCGCGCAAATCAACGGCAACAGAATCAAGGGGGTTCGCCGTCTCCGGCAGACGGACGGTGGCTGCCGGTTCAATCCGATTCCTCAAGCCTGCGAAAAGATTCTGGTTTTTCGGGTCAGACCGATGAAACAATCCTCTTTCTACAACGGACAAACCTATCTGGACACATTGAAAGCCGATGCCACCCGCAATTTCATTAGTCTGACTCATGAAGTCTATAAGCGTGAATGCGGCCAGTACTTCGGCAAGGAAATCAAAGGCATTTTTACCGATGAACCGCACCGCGGCGCGCTGATGGATCCGTTCGGCGGAGAAGGCAGCGCTTCCGTTCCCTGGACCGAAGCGCTGCCCGGCGAATACGCCGCCCGTTTTGGCGGCGATTTGCTGGCCGATCTGCCGGAACTGTTTTTTCAGCTTAACGGAAAGCATCTTTCGCGGATTAAATGGCAATTTGTCGAATTGTTGCAGGAATTGTTCCTGGAAAATTTTGCCGTGCCCATTCAAGAATGGTGTCACGACAACCGATTGCTGCTGACCGGTCATGTCTTGCATGAAGACAATCTGGCGGCTCAGACGGCCATGCAGGGCAGCCTGATGCGATTTTACGCGCATATGGATATCCCGGGAGTCGACGTTCTGGGCGAAAACAACCGAAATTACTGCATTGTCAAACAACTCCAGTCTGTCGGCAGGCAGTTCGGCAAGCCTGAATTGCTGTCCGAACTTTATGGCTGCACCGGCTGGCAAATGACTTTTGAGAGTTACAAATACACGGGAGACTGGCAGACCCTGCTGGGCATAACCCTGCGCTGCCATCATCTGGCATGGTACACCATGGAAGGCGAAGCCAAACGGGATTATCCGGCTTCGATATCCGGCCAGTCGGCCTGGTATCCTGAGTTTTCCTATCTGGAACGTTATTTTGCCAGAATGTCCTGGCTGCTGCGTCAGGGGCGGTCCGACTGCCAGATTCTGGTGATCAATCCGATCGAAAGCGTCTGGTGTCAGGTTCATACCGGCTGGTCTTCCGGTTTGTCCGCCGCCGATCCCGCCATCATCCGGTTGGATATCGGATATAAGAACATACTGGCTCAGCTGATGGGCTGGCACTTTGATTTCGATATTGGCGACGAGGATTTTCTCCGGACTAAAGGTTCGGTTATCACCGATCAGGGCGAAACCCGGCTGTTGGTCGGCGAGATGAGCTATCGGGTCGTTCTGGTGCCGCCGATGGACACCCTGCGGCAAACGACACTGTCTCTGCTGGAAGAATTCCACGCGGCCGGCGGACAGCTGGTCTTCTCGACGCCTATCCCCTTCCATGTCGACGCCGTCCGTTCATCAGCGGTCGGCAGCCTGGCCAGCCGATGCTATATGACCAGCGTGCGCAGCAATCACCTGACCAGTTTGCTGTCCGGCATCACGCCCCGCATATTGGCCGTTAACAGCAAACGCACCGGGCAAGCGGCAACGCAGGTCATTGTCATGAACCGTCTGCTGGACGACGATGCCGACGGCGTCTGTCTCAGCGTCCTGAATAACACCGATCGTTACCGGGCCATCGAGCTGAAGCTGGATTATGATTTGAAAGTTCTGGCCGGACGTACCGGCAGCGATTTCATGAATAATGACCTGAGCCTGGAATTATGGGATCTGGCACAAAATACGAGGACGATCGTACCAGCAGCGATCAGCAACAATAAACTGACCGCCTATTACCGTCTGGAACAAAATGCCGCCGTCGCGCTTATTTTGCAACGGCGCCAAACCGAAGGCGTAAAAATGCTGGCTTCGCCTGTTTTACAGCCGGCGGGCGAAATCGCCTCTCCTCTGGCCTACCGGCTTGACGAGCCGAATATCTGCGTGCTGGACGCCGTCTCCGCCAGTTTTCAGCCGGCCGACGGCAGCCCGTCGTTTGAAACGCAAGGCGAAATTCTGCAAGTGGACCGCCGGCTGCGCCGGCATCTGGGGCTCCCCTATCGGGGCGGCAGCATGGTTCAACCCTGGTTCAACTCTGAGCAGCCGCCTGTTCTGGGTCGGCTGACCCTGTGTCTGACCTGGGATATCGAGCAAATGCCCGACCGGATCGATCTGGTTATGGAGCATCCGGAAAAATGGCAGTTCAAGCTCAACCAGCAGCCGATCAAACCTGATAACACAGGCTGGTTCATTGATCCGGCTCTTGTCCGGCTGCCGATCGATACGGCCTTGCTGGCGGCAGGCACCAACACGTTGGTTCTGTCGGCCGACTGGACCGCCCGTTTTGATCTTGAGGCTCTGTATTTAATCGGTCCTTTCGGCGTGCGCCTGCCGGGCGGAGCAAAAAGAGTACTAACGACGCTGCCGGACCATCTGAGCTGCCGGCCGTTGTCCGGACAAGGCCTGCCTTTCTACAGCGGCCGCATTACTTATCAGATACCGGCCGCGATGCTCGAGAATGCCGATACCCTGGAATTAACCAGCGATTACAGCGCTTTGATCAAATTGAAAGCGCCGGGAGACGGCCAGGATAAAATCATGCCCTGGCGGCCTTTCCGCGCCCGTTTCACCGATTATCTCACCGAACAAGGATTATGGATTGAAGTCGTTTTAACCCGACGCAATACTTTCGGGCCTTTGCATCTGTGTCCAAAAATAACCGAATTCTACGGACCGGATCACTTTATCAGCGAAGGGGAGCATTTTTCCGACGACTGCCAGCTCATCGACGACGGGCTTTTAGCTCCGCCGCGTCTATACCGCACCTTGAATCCGGAAAACCATTAACTTTACGCCGGCCTTTCTGAACAGGTTTCAGCGCCTTTTCAAATCCAGGTTATTTCATTATACTGGTGACAGATGATTATCATCAGGCGCCAGCCCTGTTCAGGAAGGGACGTGATTTTTTGGAAACAGCCGAATTGGCTATCAACAAGCTGATAATCCTTTCCATTCTCAATCGCATTCAAGGCATTACATTAGGACAGTTAACGGAATTATCGCTGGAAACCCTTTATATGGACTATTTTGATTTTGCCACCGCGTTTGAGGAGCTATGCCGCGATCATATGGCGCAGGAAAGTGTCCGTAAAAGCGAAACGGTTCTTGATTCAGTCGGCAGGCCGGTCACCCGCTGCGACTTGACGCCTCAAGGCAAAGCGGTTTTCAATACGTTGGAAAACCGCATACCGCTGCCGATTCGCTCTTATCTGGCACAGGCTTGTTCCGGCTGGCAAAAAGACATTCGATTGCGCAATACCTTGTCGGCTGCCTGCGAACCGGACGGCAACGGCTTCTATCAGGTCCGGCTGAAGCAGAACGACGGCTTGAAGGATTTAATTGACCTCTATTTAACCATACCGGATAAAAATATGGGACAAATGATCTGCGAACGGTGGAAACGAAATCCGCAAACCGTTTATCTGGGTCTGCTTTCGCTTCTGACCGGCGAACCGTCTCTGATTCCGGAGCCGTCTTCTTCATACGACAATCTGGCTTTTCAGGAACCTGATGATAATAGCGAGGACCCGCCGGATGCTCCGGCAGATCCTCAGCAACAATCCTTGTTTGACTGACGCGGCAGTTCGCCGGTTCAGTCGATTAAAAGCGGCAGCGCGTTGATTTTCTCAGCCAGAGCGACCGCCATGGCATCGAGCCGTTCAAGATCCTGAAGCGTTGGCAGGCCTTTGACCAGAACGCTTGGCAACCGCTCCGCTTTGATCGCTCCCGTCAGGCCGGTCATGGTCTCGTCGACTTTTGTCCCCCAGCCATATGATCCGACTAAAGCGATAAAACGGGTTTTCGGACGCATGGCATTAGCCACAAGGGCCGCATAGGCCATATTGGGATGCGGGCCGCCTAAAACCGTCGGTGTAGCTAAAATGACAGCTGCCGCGTCGACCAGATCGGTGATGAAATGCCCGGTTTCGACAGTCAGGCTGTCCGGATGGCTGCCTAAATCACGACAGATAATCGACAGACCCAGCTGGGATAATTTAACAGCTAACCGTTCAACCATAAGACGGGTGCTGTCATGCATACTGATATACGGAATGGTCACCAGTTTTTTTACGCCGTCGCCCGTCCATTTTTCATAACGGCCCAGAATCATATCCGGATCATACCAGACCGGCCCGTGCGCCGGAGCAATCAGACGCGGCTGTAAATCCCGGACCATGGCGGTATATTTGGCGATATGGCTGCGAAACGGCATCATGATTTCCGAATAGTAGGATTTCGCCGCCATGCGCTGTTCGGTGCTGGATGTCGAGAAGGCTTTTTGGGTGGCATAATGGGATCCGAACAGATCGCTGGAAAAAAGGATCCGGTCTTCAACCAAATAAGCCATGTAATTATCCGGCCAATGAGCAAACGGAATCATATAAAACTGCAGCGTTTTGCCGCCGAGATCAAGGGTGTCCTTGTCTCCGACGGTGATCATCTGCTCCGGATCAAGGTGCAAATGGGTCTGCAGCATTTCTTTTACTTTGGCGTTTGCGACAACACGGGCCATGGGGAAGCGGCGCAAAACCGTTTCACTAGAGCCCGAATGGTCCTGTTCTGTATGCAGATGGATCAAATAATCAAGATGATCGATACCCGACTCGCGCAGGTTCTTTAATAGAACATCAACCTTCTCCGGATCAACCGCGTCGATCAGAGCTGTTTTCTGTTCTCCGCAGATCAGGTAGGCGTTATAAGTCGTCCCGTGGGGCGTCGGCATCAGGCAGTCGAATAACTGCCGTTCAGGATGGGCGGCGCCTACTTCATAGACATGATCGCTGATTGCTAATACCGACATGGCCGGAGTCACTCCTTAAAGCAGCCTGTCCGGCCGCGAAACAGCCGGACAGGCATCTTGTTCATTCATTGTTGTCAGCTACTCGGCGCTGAAATCATCCTTGCTGGCGCCGCAAAGCGGACAAACCCAGTCTTCCGGCAGGTCCTCAAAAGCGGTTCCCGGCGCTATGCCCGAATCGGGATCGCCGTCAGCAGGGTCATAAACATAGCCGCAAAGGTTGCATACATACTTTTTCATTACGTTGGCCTCGCTCTCATTATAAAATTGATACTGCCGTATCTGTTTTCGATTATAACGCGGCCAATCATGAATAACCACAGCAAATGTTACGAATGCGTCCGGCTCGTGCCGGACACGCCGCTTGGCCATTCGCTGCGACGCGGATTCTGTTAATCCCGGAAATCCGGCAGCTGCAAGGACTTGCCCTGTTTGGCCAACTTATCGGAAAAGCGATAAAGGACAAAACAGCGGCCGATCTGTTGAACCAATTCCGCCTGCACGGCTTCGGCTACCTGAACAGCCAAACCGGCGACCTGATCGCCCGCGCTTTTCAGAACCTTAACTTTCAAAAGCTCGTGCGTCGTCAGCATTTCGTCAAGGCTCCGGCATAATGTGGCGGTAACTTCGCCCTTGCCGATCTGGAAACGGGCGTCGAGAGCATTAGCCTGGGCTCGCAGCCAGGCGCGTTGTCTGCTATTTAACATAGGAACCTCCATTGATCAGGGAACATACTCAAACTCAAGATCGTCCAGAGCCACCAGGTCGCCTTCACGGACACCGGATTTCTCCAGAGCTTCAATGACACCCTTTTTCCGGATCAGACGCTGAAAATACTGCAGCGATTCATGATCATCAAAGTTTGTCGATTGCACGAGATTGGCTATCCAAGAACCCTTCACCCGGTATACGCCGTCGGTCTTCTCTACGGTAAAGAGCGTTTCCGGTTCATATTGATAAAGAACGGTTCCGCCGTCCTCCCCGGCCAATTCGGTAACCGGAAGGGTTTGCAGCATGGCGGCGGCCGCTTGAATCAGTTCTTTGACACCTTCGCCGATCGGCGCGCAAATCGGATACACGGCATAGCCCCGATCCCGCAAAACTTTGCCGACCCGGCCGATCGTCTCGTCATCCGACATATCCGTTTTATTCAAAGCGACGATCTGCGGCCGTCCGGCCAGGCGTTCATCATATGACGCCAATTCCCGGTTGATCATGTCAAAGTCGGCGATCGGATCCCGTCCTTCCTGGACTGTCATATCCAGAACATGCACCAGAAGCCGGGTTCGCTCGACATGCTTAAGAAACGACAAGCCCAGACCCAGACCGGTATGAGCGCCTTCAATCAAGCCGGGGATGTCGGCCATGACAAAGCTGGTCTCACCCGCGGCGACAACCCCGAGATTCGGTTCGACCGTCGTGAATGGATAATCGGCAATCTTCGGCCGCGCCGATGAAACGACCGACAATAAAGTTGATTTTCCGGCATTGGGCATGCCGATCAATCCTACGTCGGCCAGCAGTTTCAACTCGATCAAGAGGTCGAATTGCTCGCCCGGAGCGCCGGCGCGAGCAAATTTGGGCGCCTGACGGATACTGGTGGCGAAATGAACATTGCCTTTGCCGCCATGACCGCCGCGGGCGATGACGACTTCCTGTCCGTCGGCGGTCAGATCGGCCATGATTTTGCCGGATTCGGCCTCTTTAACCAACGTTCCGACCGGAACTTTTACGGACAGATCAGCTCCGCTGCGGCCATACTGCTTGCGGCGGCCGCCTTTCTCGCCATGACCGGCAGCGTAGATCCGATGATAGCGGAAATCCTGCAGCGTGCTCATACCGGCGGTGGCAACAAAGACGACGCTGCCGCCGCGGCCGCCGTCGCCGCCGTCCGGCCCGCCGTTCGGCACGTATTTTGCCGTATGAAAGGAAACCTGGCCGTCGCCGCCGTCTCCCGCCTTGACCTGGATCCGTGCGCTGTCGATAAACATA
>CAYRWC010000065.1:0-438 GCA_964427795.1 uncultured Oscillospiraceae bacterium
CGGCGCAGCTACAATAATACGGTTTAAGGACCTGGCCTATGGGCTCGTTCTTGTATGGGCATACGCCGGAATACTGATTAAACATACAACAGCCGCCGGATTTTCCGGTCAATATCCCGGCGTCGTCATCACTGTAAGTATCTGTCTCGTTATATTTATCGCGACGCTGCTCTACACGCTGTTTGCGATCAGGAACAAAGCTAAGCCGGCGGTCCATTCTTGATTTTTCCAAACAGTCAGAAGAACGGTATGGCATTATGATTTTGCTCATTATAGAATTCGCGATTGCCTTTATCGGTCTGGCGACGACGGCGTTTCTTTTTTACAGGTTTCCGGCGTTGCCGGATATGAAGGACAACGGAATAAATAGTCCGACATTATCCGTCATTATACCGGCGCGCAATGAAGAAAAAAATCTTCCGCTGCTGCTTGACGACC
>CAYRWC010000065.1:467-10592 GCA_964427795.1 uncultured Oscillospiraceae bacterium
CTCCTTTTGAAATCATTTGTGTGGACGACGCGTCCGAGGACGCGACGGCGGCAATCGCGCGGGCTCACGGCGCAAAGTTGATTTCGCTGCATCATAAACCCGACGGATGGATAGGGAAATCCTGGGCATGCCGGAACGGTGCTCAAGCCGCCGGGGGAGAGCTGTTGTTGTTTCTGGACGCGGACGTCAGGCTTGGCAAGAACGGTATAGGCCGGCTGATGCAGGCTTATTTGAACAGCGGTTGTACAGTCTCCGTTCAACCTTATCACCAAACCGTGAAGATTTATGAACAAGGATCTCTGTTCTTCAACCTCATACAGATTGCCGCAAACGGCACAGCTCTGCCTAAACCGTTAAATGCCGGTTTATATGGACCGGTCATCATGATCACCCAAACGGACTACCGGAAAATCGGCGGTCATGAGCGTGTCCGGAATAGTATTGTGGAAGATATGGCATTAGGTTCGCTCCTTAAAAAAACCGGCCTGCCCTATCGGTTATTTATCGGCGGCAAGGATGTCGCTTTCCGTATGTATAGCGGCGGATTTCGCAGCTTGCTTCAAGGCTGGCTCAAAAACATCGCGTCCGGCGCGGCTAAAACGCCTCCGGTGATTTTCATTATGGTTTTTCTTTGGATGACGTCGCTTGCCTCTGTGCCCTTGCAGCTGATCAAGTCGGCGGCATCAGCAAATTGGCTGTGGACGGCCGTTTATTCGCTGGCTTATCTTGGTTGGGCAGCCATTCTCTATAAACTCGCCGGTCGGATCGGACGTTTTCATCGTTGGCCTTATATTTTCTATCCTTTGCCGCTGCTTGTGTTTTTAGGTGTGTTCGCCGCCTCCTCGTTCATCAGAATCTTTAAACTTCCGGTGACCTGGAAAGGCCGGATCATCAAGGCAAACGGTAAACTATGCAAATAATTTTTTTACCGGGAATCTGGACAATCGTGTTGTGCTTCATCGTTTGGGCGGCGCTGCAAGTATCTGTGGCGCTGGTCTGCCTTAATCTGCCGGACCGTTTTTTTTCACCGGATTCCTTCTTTTACCGGACCCATCGTTTCGAAAGAAACGGATTAATTTATAACCAAATATTCTTTGTGAAACACTGGAAGCACCTGCTTCCGGACGGCGGAGCGGTTTGGAAAAAGCGGGGCTTTCGGAAGAAAAGATTGAATAATTATACAGAGCAATACCTTAACCGGTTCCTGATTGAATCGGCGCGGGGTGAGATGACGCACTGGCTCGCCATCTTCCCATTCTGGGTTTTCGGGTTCTTTACGCCGCCGGAAGTGCCGTGGCTCATGCTGTTGTACGCCCTGGCCGTTAATCTACCCTGTATTATTGTGCAAAGATATAACCGACCGCGCGTACAGCGTCTGCTTCAGATAAGGAAAGGACGCGCGGCCAGCTGATAGCTTTAGGTTAATTGTTTTAAAAAAGTTATGGCATCGCTAAATCGGGTTAATTCTTGATTCATATGCTCATTCTGTTCCACATGCAAAGAAAGAGACATTTTGTTTCTCAAGGTTGAAATGCCGATAATATATCGGGCATTGGGAACCAGCGGAGGAACAAACAGTACATCGGCCAGGTAAATCGCCTCGTCAGACCGGTCGATATCCAGTGTGGTTAAATTGGTGATGCTGATATTTTTGGGAGTTCCGCCATAACCAAACAGATTACTGACGGTCTTTGCCGTCTTGTTCTCATAGCTGCCGAAAGCAGAAAAATAGACAGCGTCAATCAGGGTTGGCGATATCGCGTTCATAAACTGAAGCAGGAAATATTTGTCTCGGTTTGTGTTTAGTTTTTTATATATCAGCCGGTGGACGGTTTGAGCGTTCGCCCAAAAATCTTTTGCCGTGTCATATGCATAATGAATCGATATACCGGTCGCGTAATTGCCCATGCCGCGATAGTCCTTGGGACGGATGCTGGCAGCCAATCCGGTGCCGACTTGCTCTCCGGCCGTTTTGATGAACGCTGCCGTCAGCAGGCTGTTTAACGTTATGCCATGTTTATTTGCCGCGTCTTTTAAAACCGACAACTGATTTTCGCCGATTTCTTCATCATAGATGTCTGTTTTATGATGATTCCAATAGTTTTGAAACATCGTTTTATATTCCGAAAATGCAAATTGCTTTCCGGTTTTACGCCACTTTTTATTTATAAAATTGAGCATCAGCCGCATAAGCGGATTCAACCGGCTGTCGGGCGGAAGGCTGCCGTAGTCAAAAAGCGTTAATGGTTTATCCTCCAGCGGCCGGCCATTCAACGCCTTTATGATATCTTCCAGCAAATATGCCAGTGAAAGGCCGTCGCCGGCCAAATGATGGGCAATCATGATGAGCTGCGCGCCGTCGGGTTTGATCCGGGTAAAAAAGCGTATCAGCTCGCCTTTTTCTAAATCGAATGGGATACATTCCTGCTGTTCCACAACGGTTTTCCAGTCGGTGGCAAAACAGCTAATCATAAACGGCGCCGCATCTGTTTTTGTATAAAACGCTTCTCCGTTCTCGTTCAGTTCAATTTTACAGTTTAAAATTTCGTTGTTGAGAACGGCTTTCGTGATCGCCGCGGACAGCTGTTCTTCATCTATCTTGCCGGCAATCGTCGCCGCCACAGCAACACTGATGCTTGGCGCAAACACATGTGTGCGTTCTTTTTGTATTCGTGTGTTCATAAAGCAATCTCCCTGCGATTAAAGAAATGATCGGTTTGAATCATCTTTTTCTTATTTTACATCTGCCGCCCGGTTCTTTTTCGCCAGGTCATTGGTATCGATGGTTTTGCGGTAGACAACATATTTATAAAACAAAAATTCGGTTATTAAATTCAAAACCATATTGATCAGGGTCACCAGGTTGCCGTTCCATTCCAGCACCCCCTCCAGATAGTTGCCCCCGAACGTGGTCAGCGGTGTAAATACACAGTAGTAGCCGATCACTTTCAGCATGGCGATGGGTACGTTGGCGGCGGATTTGAAGGTGAAGCGCCGGTTGAAGGTAAAGTTCCACAGCACCGAGAGAGTCAGTGCTGTGAGGTAACTGACCCAGTAGGTAATATGCAGTACATCATAAAGCAGGGCAAAACTGCTGATTTCGATGATGCCGGCGCTGATCGAAAACAGCAAAAATTTTCCGGCGCGCCAGAGCTCCTTGTGTTGTCCCTTTACCATTGTTCAACCCCCTATTTTTTTAGCATATTTTTTCAGGTAGACCAAACGCATCAATTTTATATCAAATCCGGACAGCTGTCCGCTTACGCCCCATTCTTGTGTGTTGAGCCGGCATATGCACGCTTTTTCGGCCAGCAGGCACAACGCGTGGCAATCGCGGTCCGTATTGGCGCGGCACAGAGCACCCACGCCTGGAATCAGCACAACATCCTTTTTTCGCAGCGCGGCGATGACAGCATGATCTTCCGGTTTCGTAACGGAAAGCCTGAAACCGATCATCTGAGCCATGTCGTCCAGCTGAGCCCGAATATCCGCGCCGGCGGCGGCACAGGCCAGTACCGGCGCGGCGCCGGTATAGGCCGCGTGTCCGTATGTGCTTTTCACCAATTCTGTCAGGTACCGCGCGCGTTCTTCATCATAAGCCGGATTGTCTGTGGGCAGGCCTCTGCAGGCCCGGCGGCAGGTATCTTCCAGTAATCGGGCTCTTTCGAAGCTTTCCGTCCGGTCTTTCCCTATGATCACCGCCCCGTGGTGAGCCATGAATACCGTATGCGCGCCGCCGCTGAAAGCGCGGGTCATGTTCCGGGCCAGCTTCTTTGTTCCGGGCAAGGCATAATCGGCCAGCGCCACTTGGCCCAGAGTTGCTTTTACTTGATCTAAACTCTGCCGGAAAAGCGAATCGAAGCCCGCCAGTCCGATCGCAGACGCATAAGTCTGATGCGTATGGATGACAAATCCGGCATCAGGAAATGCCTGATACGCGGCGATGTGCACCGCTTTTTCTGATGACGGTTTCAAGCTGCCCTCCCATTCGCCGGTAACCATGTTTACCGGAACAATATCATCTGGCGTCATTTTCTCATAGCCGCGGCCGCTGGGTGTTATGACCATATCCCTTTCGCCGGTGCGGCAGCTGATATTACCCCAGGTACGGGTCGATAATCCTTCATCCAAAAGCATGCGGCCAGATTCAACAACGAGTATTCTGGCTTCCTTTTCATCGATCATCCGATCACCTCGATGGTCTCGAACACTCTGTCGAAAGCGGCTAAAGCCGCGTCGATGTCCGCCTCGGTATAGGCGGCGCTGGTATACATGCGATTGCCTGCCAAAGTCACAAGCCCTTCGGCCATATAAGCCGCGCCGGTATGCTGCATTTCGGTCTTGCGCCTGGAGGTTTCCCTGAGGACAGCGGGGATCTGCCAGGGTTTACTCCAGCGGATAGCGAAGTGCATCGTGCCAAGGGTATCCAAATGGCATATAGAGCCTACATTATAGGCTACAAAGGGCAGGTTCCGTTTTTTGATGAGCGCGGTCAGGCCGTCCGTCAGACGGTCGCCCATTTTCGCCGCCGTCTCCCAGGCGCGGGTCCGTTCGATTTCGCAGATCATATGATAACCGGCGCAGCAAGTGATGGGAGTGGCGGATAATGTCCCGCCAACCAACGCTTTCTTGCCGCCATGCTCGTCCAGACCGGCGCCCAGAAATTTCATGTATTCGGCTTTACCGCCCAGGGCGCCCGCGCCGGGATATCCGCCGGCGATCACCTTGCCGAACACGGTCAGATCGGGCATGACCTGGAAATACGCCTGCGCGCCGCCCGGGCCCATCCGGAAGCCTGTGACCACCTCGTCAAAAATGAGGAGCGCGCCGTATTGATCGCAGAGCGCCCGACAGCCGGCCGGGAAATCAAAATTCACAGGCCGCGTGCCGCTCTCAGGTCCGATAGGCTCCAGCAAAACCGCAGCCGTGCCGCCCCGGAGCCGGTTGAGCTTTAAGACATGTTCCAACGCGTTCAGGTCGTTGGGAAAAAATTCCTGCGTATGCTTAAAGACAAAGCCGGGAACACCCTGGGATTGCAAGCCTTTGGTGCCGGGGATCCGGATGCCGTACGCCAGCTGATCGCTCCAGCCATGATATGCGCCGCCCATTTTAACAATATTCTTTTTCTTTGTGGCCAGCCGAGCCACACGGATAGCGCCCATGCAGGCTTCCGTGCCGCTGCCGAACATGCGCACTTTCTGAACAGAGGGAACCATCTCGACGACTTTTTCAGCTATTTTATACTCGTACTCATGGAACAGGCCGGTCGAAGGCCCGCAAGTATCCAGCAGTTCCAGCACTTTCTCACGGACTGCCGGAGGATTTGAGCCCAGAACTGTAGGGCCGCCGGCTTGCAAAAAATCAAAATACTCGTTGCCGTCGATGTCGTATAATTTATTACCGGATGCTTTCGTGAAGGTCAGAGGAAACGGATAATTAAAGGCAAGATTGTGCTGAACGCCGCCGGGGATAACACGCTGCGCCTGATCGATCATCGCGCGGGACAGCTTGCAGCGCTGGCCGTAATATTCGTTCTCATACTTCTGCATCGCTTCCTTGCTCACGCTGTAAACCGGTTTTTTAATTAATTCGTCGAGCTTGGCGGTAACGGTTTCGGCGTTGACATATCTAAAAGGGACTTCCATAAAGACCTCCTCCGGCTTATCTGCCGTTTTTATGCGTTAAGCGTTTGAAAACTATTTTTATTTGTCCGGTAAAGCTTTTTAAATACGCAGTAATTCTTGTCGTAGGCAGATCTTTTTGACATGTCCGGCCGGTACGTTTTGGCGGCAGGAATAAAACTCTTAACGCCGTCGAGGCTGCCGATGATCCCGAGTCCCACGCCCGTGATCGCCGCCGCGCCCACCGCGCCTACATTCTGCGGCGACGCGATCGTCTCGATCGTACGGCCTGTTATGTCGGCGAGTATCTGGCATGTCACATCCGAAAGAGCGCCGCCGCCGACAAACCGAACCGGATTTGAGGTCTTGATTTTCCTTTCCTGGCACTCCAGCATCCACCTCAGGTGATAGCATACCCCTTCCAGCACGGCGCGGATAAGCTCGGTCTTGCCTGTTTCCAATCGGATATTGAAAAACATGCCGGCGGCGTTCGGATCTTCAAAGGGGCACCGGTTGCCATGAAGCCAAGGCGTGAAAATGACGCCGCCCGCTCCGGGAGGAATGTTTTTCACCGTCTCCGTCATATATTCATAAAGGCTGGCGTAAACCGCTTCCCGGCTGTCTGTCACCTTCTTTTGCTCCAGATAGATGCCGATCTCATCCAAAGCCAAATGATCCTTAACCCACTCCAGACATTTGCCGGCTGTTTCCATTTCGGCAAAATAGTTATATCGGCCGCTCTGCGCGCCGACTATGGCCGCGATCATAGACGCCACATCGACGATCTGTTTATCGACGGTCGTGGATACCCAGCCGGAGGTGCCGGAATAAATATACGTGTCTCCTACGCTGACATAACCGGCGCCTACGCCGATGAGCGTCGCGTCGCCGCCTCCGCCAAATACGGGCGTGCTTTCCGCGAGGCCTAATTCGGCTGCGGCCCGGGCGGTAAGCATGCCGGCCTTGTCCGTTGTCTTTATGATTTTAGGCAGGTGCTCCATGTGAACGCCGCACATTTTACAGAGCGATCTGTTCCAGCCTTCTTTGCCCCGGCGGGTGTCATAAAGAAAGGTTGAATACGCCGAGTCCTCGGTCATGATAAACTCGCCTGTACAACGGCAGATCAGATATTCTTTGACATCAAACCACTTGTACGCTTTTTTGAAATTTTCCGGTTCGTTATTCTCGATCCATTTATATTTCCACACGGGATCTTTCACGCTGCTCGATACGGCGCCGGTAATAATCAAGCTTCTGATCAAGTTGATGATATTGGCGCCCGCGATCTGCAGACCGTATGCCATGCCGTCCCTTATCTCCTTCCGGGCGCGCTGATCCATATAGATCATCGGCCTGCGCACCGCGGCCCCGTCCTTATTGACAAGCACAAGTCCCTGCATCTGGGAACAAAAGGAGACGCCGGCAATATCCGACGGTTTTATTTTTGTCAGCTCCATGATTCGGCGCGTGGTGACGCACATGGCGTCCCACCACTCGTTCGCGTCTTGCTCGGCGCCGCCGTTATCCAGAATATACAATCCATATCCCTGCTGCGCGGCGGCCAGCAGAACAATGTCCTTATCGATTCCGAACAGGCACGTCTTGACTCCGGTTGTCCCGATATCGTACGCAACGACATACGTCATCATCATCGTCACCCTTTATGAGTAATTTCGTATTGACCGAATGTAAAGGCCGATTCGATAAATTTCAGTAATTCCGCCACAACCTTTTCATCATCATTCAGAATATCTTCACCGCAAAAAATTTTAAATCTCTCTCTGTAATAATCACAGCTGTAAGAAAATTGCAGCATCAGCAGCAAGTTGTCAAAGAAAAAAGCGAACAGGCGCGGATTTATGTCGCCACGAACATCGCCGGCGGCTTTTGCTTCGGCGATAAACCGGATATAAACCTCGGAAGAGATGCTTTCTATTTCTTCGGCCAGAATCCGCGCATATGTTTTGCTTGCTCCAGCCGTTATCTCGTTATACATGATATTGTAATCAGGATGTTCGGCGGCGCATCGCCGGACGGCGCGGATGAGCTTTTCCGCGCGAACCAGCAGTTTTTCTTCACCGGACATGGCCTCGCAGATAACACGGCGCAAAGTCTCCAAACTATGCCTCAGGCAAGCTAAAAAGAAGCCTTCCTTATCCGCATAATATTTATATAGAACGCCGACGCTGACGCCCGACTTTTTGGCGATAACATTAATATTCGCCCGGTCGAGTCCGTGAGCCGCGAATTCCGTAATGCCTGTTTCAAGCATCTCAATGATTTTTTCTTCACTGAGTTTTTTGAGCATATTATCCTCACATTCATCTCGTGAGTAGCCGCTCATAATACAATTTGATCATAACGCATAGCCTTGGCGAAATCAATAGCGTATCTCGGTAAAAAATGCTTTTTTCACCGGCAAATGGCTTTATAAAAACTGGCCTTCGAAACAACCCGGGTTGTCCGGGCTGCCGCAAAGGCCAAGCACAGTCGATGTATCAGATAGGAGGCTTTCCTCCGGCTGACGGTTCTGTTCCTTTATTCAATATTGAAAATATCCGGCAAACGGATTTCCAGTCCCGGGAAACATCGGGATTGCAGGATCGCATCCCCAATATAGGCTTGGGTGTCTGCGAAATCGCCGGCTGCGAATACATAGAAATAGACGGCCTGTTTATCCGGATCGATCAACCAATATTCCTGAATGCCGGTTTGCATATAGAGATCCAGCTTCTTCAGCATATCTTTACGACGCGTCGATGGGGAGATCACTTCGACAACCAGTGTCGGCACACCCCGGTATTTGCCCTTGTTGTCGATCTGATCTTTGTCACAGACGACCAGAATGTCCGGTTGGACAATGTTGATATTATCCGCACTTTTGTAAAGCGTGACATCAAACGGCGCAAATAGCGGGCGACAGGGCTTTCCTTTAAACCATGTATGTAAAATGGCGTGCAATTCACCAAGAATCGCTTGGTGGTCATAAGACGGCGAGGTCAGTAAATAGACTTCGCCATCGATAAGTTCATAACGCTCCTCTGAATTGCCGGCCATTTCCAAAAATTCTTCATAAGTCGTTCGCGTTTTCTTGGCATCATAAACGGGCTTGGATTCGGCTAGCCGCAGCGCATCCGAACAGGGCTCAAGACAGGCGACATCGCGACCGTTTCTGGTAATGACAACCGGTTCCTGTTCCAGAGCGACTTTCAGGTATTTCCCAAAACTGTTCTGGATTTCTGTTGATGTCACCCGCATCTGTCATCGCCCCCTTAGTAGAATAGTGATAATGATAGCATTTATTAGCTATTTTGTCAATGATTAGCTAAATCAAATTATTGTATATAGCTAATATGATCCGGATGATATCTAATTGGCTTCCTTGATATTGGCTTTACGCAGCAGAAGCCAGTTGATGATGCCGAAAAATGCCGCCAGAAGAATCATAAATAAAATCAGGCAGAAAGGCGAGGAAATGATCCATCTCAAAAACGGCTTCATGTCCAGACCCGATACACTGATCAAGATCGGAACGACATTGAGCAATACCGGTATGGCGAGAGCGGCCACGACCGTCCAGAATTTATTCAGCCGCCAGAACATCAGCGAGAAAAACATGCCGAACAGGCAGGCGACGGCCATCAGCCCGAAATTGATCAAAGCGCTCAGGACATGCTGGTTGAAATTCAGCGTCGCTTTATCCGATCCTACAAAAATAAGCTGATAGAGATCGGACATCATGAATTGCCGATCCTGAGCGGTAATCAGCTGCATGACGCCCGACAGCAGTTCGCCCGCCGCCGCCATGATGGCCGAAATGGATCCGACAACCAATAGTTCGCTGACAAAAGAGGTGCGACGTGAAACGCCGTATTGCAGACAAAGGCGTAAATCGCTGCGGATGTTGACGATACCCGTCACAAACAAGAAAATAGCCGTCGTGATGCTGATACCGGAAAAGGAAACGGAACTCGATGCGCTTGACCGGATATTGACTAAACCGATCAGCAGCACGGCCATGACGGCCATGAGAATCAGATAGATCGTTATGCCGCCTTTTAAGTAACTCTTCATCTGATAACGAAAAGCAGGTTTGATATTCATGCTCATTTTCTGTCTTCTTCCTCCATCAAGCTGATGAAATAGTCCTGCAAATTGATCGGAGCACATTCTAAAGCCTCCGGCAGTTCATCATGCCGTCCCTTCACGCAAGCTGTTTTCAAACCGCCAAACGCGTTGGTGCTTAATATTTGCTTCCCTATGATATATTGGTCAACCAAGCCCGCCGGACCGGACACCGTATAGGCATCGGCCGTCAGCGCCTCTCTGGGGCTGTCTTTGAGCAGCTTGCCGTTGCGGATGATCAGGGCATGCTCGATCAGCTCCGCCGCTTCGGCAATTAAATGCGTGGAGATCACGATCGTACAAGGATTTTCACCATATTTCTCCAGTAAAAGGCGATAAAACATATCCCGATGCTGCGCGTCCAGTCCCAAAACCGGTT
>CAYRWC010000066.1:0-10571 GCA_964427795.1 uncultured Oscillospiraceae bacterium
CGAATCTTACGGCGGCGGAGAACCTGGAAATCCATCGGCGCATGATGGGCGTGACAAATAAGAGCTACCTGGACGAAGCCCTGGAGCTCACCGGAATGTCGGATGTGCGGGACAAGAAAGTCAAGGGCTTTTCCCTGGGCATGAAACAGCGTCTGGCCATATCTCGGGCGCTGCTGCACCGGCCCGAGCTCCTTATTCTGGATAAGCCGACGAATGGGCTGGATCCTGTCGGTATCAAGGAAATCCGGAAACTCATCATCGATTTATCGGTCAAACGAAAAATCACCGTTTTCATATCGTCGCATATTTTAAGCGAGATTCAGCAAATAGCCACGCGCATCGGGATTATACACGAGGGCATCCTTCTTGAAGAAATCGAATTTGAGGAGCTGCAGAAAAAGAACAGAGCTTTCATCGAGCTTCGGATCGGCGACGACAAGAAAGCTTCATTCCTGCTGGAAACCGTGCTCGGAATCAAGGATTATCGCGTCGTGGAACAGGGTGTCATCCGTGTCTATGAACGTTTGGGCGAGTCCGCCGTTTTCAATCGCGTATTATCCGACAACGGGCTGGAGGTCAGCGGTGTCACGATGATGAACGACACGCTGGAGGATTATTTCTTGCATTTGACCGGAGGCGCGTTCCAGATTGCGCAATAATGCGCCTGCCGAGAGGGTTTTGGTCTGCGGAGAAGGACTGCCGCGTTTCGGATTAGTCATGAAAAACCCGGGTTTTTCCGCCTTGCATGTTCCGGCAGGCAGAGGTAAACTGAGAAAAACCGGGGCGGAAGAATTCCGCCCGGAGGGAGTTGCGCATGCCGGATATTGATGATCAATCTCGTTTACCCGCCGCTTTTTTTGCCGATACGCGCCGGCAGCTTTTACAAAGTCTGGAAGGACAGCCATCGCTGGTTCTGCTGGCGGCCGGCCGGCCGCCGCATCGCACGGCCGATGAAGACTATCCTTTCCTAGCCAATCGTAATTTCTACTACCTTTGCGGTATAGAACAAGCTGATACCCTTTTAATCCTGTATCAGAATAACGGTATTCGCCGGGAAATCCTGTTTATTCCGCCCAAGGACCCCCATTATGAACGCTGGCACGGCCGGATGATCGGTTTTCAGGAAGCCGCCGCAATTTCCGGATTGGCAGAAATCCAGTATATCGCGAGTTTTGAAGGCGTTCTGAGCGATTTGCTTGCGGCGCCCGGCGTCCGGCTTTTTCTGGATTTCGGGGCCGACAACAGCCAGATGGCCGATCTGCGTTCCTGGCTGACCGAAAAATGGCCTCTTTGCCGGCCGACGGACGTGGCGCCTTTGCTTACCCGTCAGCGCATGATAAAGTCGGCGGATGAAATTAAGCAGATGAGCCGGGCCATCGAATTGACCGGGAAGGGTATTGCCGCCATGGCCCGCCGGCTGCAGCCCGGTATTAAGGAATATCAGCTTTGGGCGGAATTTAACCGGACCTTGGCGGATGAAGGCTGCTTAACCCCGGCCTTTTCGACAATTGTCGCGGCCGGCGCCAATATCTTCTGCCTCCATTATATGCTGCCAACCGCGCGGATCCTGGACGGCGACCTCGTTCAGGTCGACGTCGGCGCCGTGGCCGGCGGGCTGTGTGCCGATATATCGCGTGTTTACCCCGCCAACGGCCATTTTACGGAAGAACAGCTCGTTATCTACAACCTGGTCCGCCGCTGTCAGGAGACCGCGTTCGCGGCGATCCGCCCCGGTGTGACGCTGGCTTCGATCAATGAACAATGCCGCGCCGTGACCCGCGAAGGGCTTATGAGCGCCGGCATTATGAAGGAAAACGAGACTGCCGCCGATTATTTTTGGCACAATGTGTCCCATCACCTGGGTTTTGATGTCCATGATCCGGCCGAACGTGAAACCTTGCTCAGGCCGGGGATGGTTTTGACTGTGGAACCGGGCATCTATGCCCCGGATCTCGGTGTCGGCCTCCGTCTGGAAGACGACGTGCTGGTGACCGAATCGGGCTGCGTCAATCTGTCGGCAGCGATACCGCGGGAATCCTGGGAGATCGAGGCGTTGATGGCTTCCGGGAAATGATGACGGAGCAACCGTTGGGATGGCCGGCGGGACGGCCAGCGGATGATGTCCGCCGTCGTTCCACTGTCGGCCGGCAGGGTTGCATGGTTCCGGCCCAGGTTTTTCTTTACATTCTATAAAACAGTCTTTATAATATTAACCGTTCACGAGGGGAGCTGGCGGCAGCCGGCTGAGAGGATACCTGCAGGTATCGACCCTATAACCTGAACCGGATAATGCCGGCGGAGGGACAATCAAGCTCACCAAAGCTTTCCAGTTGTCCGACCGGCGATTGGGAAGCTTTTTGTTGCGGGCCCGCCGAAAAGCTTTCTGCCGCTGTAACGCAGTCCGGATCCTCTGGACCGGATATAGCTTGAATGGAGGAACCCTTATGTCTGATCCCGTATCGAAAAACGCGCTGCGTCAGCAAAATGTGCGCGAAATGATTCTGGCCACCGCCACCGGCGGCATGGCTATCGCTCTAAGCACGATACTGTCGATCCTGACGGTTATCAAAATGCCGCAGGGCGGATCCCTGACCATCTGCTCCATGCTGCCGCTTATTTTCTGCGCTCTGGCTTTCGGCCCGGCGTGGGGCATAGGCGTCGGTATTGTTTATGGCCTGCTGCAGTTTATCATCGAACCGATAACAGTTCATTGGGCGTCGATCATCATGGATTATCCTCTGGCTTTCGGCCTTTTAGGGCTGGCCGGCCTTTTTGCCGCTCCCGCCGCGCGACGCAAAACCGAAAAGAATGTCCTGCGCCGGGTCGGCATGCTGCCTTTGCCACGCATTGCCCTGGCGGTTGTTGTTGCCATGGGCTGCCGCCTGGTCGTCCATGTGCTTTCCGGCGTTATTTTCTTTGCCAGCTATGCGCCCGAAGGACAAAATGTCTGGGTTTATTCCTTATTTTATAATGCGTCCTATTTGGTTCCGGAAATGGCGATCACCTGCGCGGTCCTGGTTCCGCTGGCGGCGATTTTCAGCCCGCGTAAAGCCTGAAGAGCGTTTTTTAGGTCTAAAGACGGGCAAATGCCCGTCCCGAAAGGACCACTGTATAAAAATGTTGGCAAAAGCCTCCGATTGTGTTGACAGTCGGGGGCTTAAGTCATTAAAATATCATGTAACAATTTACTCGGGTATTTTTCCAAGATAAGGCGAAAAGACCGATTGCGCCGGCTGATCATGCCGGCAGGGGGAATCTGATGGCAACGAAATACATCTTCATTACGGGCGGTGTGGTCTCCGGAATTGGCAAAGGTATCACGGCCGCTGTTCTGGGTTGTTTGCTGAAAGCCCGCGGATTGCACGTTCTAAATCAAAAATTCGATCCTTACATCAACATCGATCCGGGCATGATGAGCCCGACGCAGCACGGCGAAGTCTTCATCACCGACGACGGAGCCGAAACCGATCTGGATATCGGTCATTACGAGCGCTTTACGGATTCCAGTTTGGATTGCACAAGCGACATCACGACCGGCATGATCTACCGCGACATCCTGCAGCGCGAACGCGACGGCGGCTACAGCGGAACAACGGTTCAGGTTGTTCCGCATATCATCAACGAGATCAAAACGCATATTTTTCAGCCGGAGCGCAAAGAGCAGCCGGATATTTTGATCGCCGAGGTCGGCGGCACGGTGGGCGACATGGAGAGCCTGCCTTATATGGAGGCGATTCGCCAGGTCAGCTACCAGGTCGGCCGCGAAAATGTGCTTTTCATTCATGTGACGCTGATCCCTTATCTGCGCAGTTCCGGCGAAACAAAAACCAAGCCGACGCAGCACAGTGTTCAGAAGCTGCGTTCCCTGGGCATCCAGCCGGATCTGCTCGTCTGCCGCTGTGAAAAACCGATTGAACGGCAGGTCCGCGAAAAAATATCTTTGTACTGCAACGTCGATGTCGACTGCGTCATCCAGAATCAGGATGTTCAGACTGTATATCAGCTGCCGCTGATGCTGGAACAGGAAGGCCTGGCCGTCCAGGTATGCCGCAAATTGAACCTCGAGCAGTGCGTAGCCGCCCAACCGGACCTGAGCGGCTGGGAGCGCCTGGCCGCCAGGACAAACCAGCCGGCTAAACCTTTGCGTATCGCTTTGGTGGGCAAGTACCTGGCGTTGCAAGACGCTTATCTGAGTATTCTGGAAGCGTTGAAGCATGCCGGGCTGGAACTGGGCGTCGCAGCTGAGATCGACTGGATCAACGCCGAGGAGCTGGCTGCCGGAGATCCCGACACATTGCTGCGGCAAGCCGACGCGATTCTGGTGCCCGGCGGTTTCGGGCCCCGCGGCATGGAAGGCATGATTGTCGCCGCCGCCTATGCGCGCCGCCGGAAAATCCCGTTTTTGGGCATCGGCTTGGGCATGCAAATGGCAGTTGTCGATTTCGCCCGCAGCCAGGCCGGTTTACCTGACGCGCATTCGGCGGAATGCGAAGCCGAATGCAGCCCCGTCTTTATCCTGTCTGCGGTAAATCATCATCAAGAGGCAGCCGGCGCCGTTGTCTGTTCCGTCAGCCGGCCGATGCGGCGCGGCTCATACGAATGCGTCATCAAGCCGGGAACGCGCCTTGCCGAGGCGTATAAACGTCAGTCTGCGGCTGAACGCCATCATCATCGCTGGGAACTGAATCCGGCATATCGTGAAAACCTGGCTCAAGCCGGCTTGGTCTTTTCAGGACTGTCGCCCGACGGCAGCCTGGTTGAGGCTGTTGAGCTTAAAGATCACCCCTGGTTTGTCGGTGTTGTCTTCCATCCCGAATTCAAATCCCGTCCCACCAAGCCCCATCCGCTGTTCCTTGCTTTTATCGCGGCTGCCCTGAATCCGGAAAAAGCAACGGCCCCTGTCCATGGAGGTGAATAAGCATGGCCATGATTTTTGAACAAGAATCCCGGACATTCAGCGAATACCTGCTTGTCCCCAATTTGACCGGCCGGGAATGCGTACCCGACCAGGTAGACTTGTCGACCGCCATCGTAAAATACAGGAAGGGCGAGGAGCCCTGCCGGCTGAGCATCAATGTTCCGATGGTATCGGCTATTATGCAGGCTGTTTCGGACTCCGGCATGGCGATAGCGCTGGCCCGCTGCGGCGGATTATCCTTTGTTTACGCCTCGCAGTCCATTGAGAGCCAGGTCGATATGGTGCGCAAAGTTAAAAAGTATAAAGCGGGATTGGTTACCAGCGACTCCAATGTGACGCCGGACGCCACGCTGGCCGATGTTCTGGCTATCAAAGCCCGGACCGGCCATTCCACGATCGCCGTTACCGCCGACGGCACGGCCAACGGCCGCCTCCTCGGCATTGTCACCAGCCGCGATTACCGGATCAGCCGAACGCCGTCCGACACGCAGGTTCGTGAATTCATGACGCCTTTCGATCATCTGGTTTATGCCAAGGAAGGCATCAGCCTGAGTGAAGCCAACGACATCATCTGGGATCACAAAATCAATCAGCTGCCCATTGTCAATGAGGAGAATAATCTTGTGGCCATGGTTTTCCGCAAGGATTATGATGAGCATAAAGAAAATCCGTCCGAATTGCTTGACAGCCATAAACGCCTGATAGTCGGCGCGGGCATCAATACCCGCGATTATACCGAACGGGTGCCGGCTTTGGTCGACGCCGGAGCGGATATTCTCTGCATCGACTCCTCCGACGGATTCAGCGAATGGCAGAAAGACACACTGGCCTGGATTCGCGCCCGTTACGGCGACCAGGTTCTGGTCGGCGCCGGTAATGTCGTCGACGCCGAGGGCTTCCGCTATCTGGCTTCTGCGGGCGCCGACTTTGTCAAGGTCGGCATCGGCGGCGGATCCATCTGCATTACGCGCGAACAAAAAGGCATCGGCTGTGGTCAGGCGTCGGCGGTCCTGGCTGTATCGGCGGCCCGCGACGAATGGTACCGCACAACCGGCGTTTACATACCGATTTGCTCGGACGGCGGCATCGTCTATGACTACCATATGACCCTGGCGTTGGCCATGGGCGCCGATTTTATCATGCTCGGCCGTTATTTTGCCCGCTTCGACGAAAGCCCGACCCGCAAGCTGCTGGTTAACGGCAGTTATGTGAAAGAATATTGGGGCGAGGGTTCGAACCGGGCCCGCAACTGGCAGCGGTATGATGACGGCAGCGCCGGCGGCAAGCTGGCTTTCGAAGAAGGAGTCGATTCATATGTGCCGTATGCCGGCAAATTGAAGGACAACCTGGACGTATCGACGGCCAAGGTCAAGGCGACCATGTGTGCCTGCGGCGCTCTGACTCTGCCCGAACTGCAGGAAAAAGCCCGGCTGGTTGTCGTGTCGTCAACCAGCATCGTCGAGGGCGGCGCCCACGACGTCATACAAAAAGAGAGTGAACGCCGGCCGTAACGACCGGTTATCATAGGAACCTGATTTTCGAAAGGAGAACATGACATGACGGAAAAAGTCTATGAGATGACATATGAAGGCGTTAAAAAGCTACAGGATGAGTTGGAGACCCGCAAGACGATCACTGCCGCCGAGATAGCCGAACGGCTGAAAGAAGCCCGGGCCTTGGGCGACCTGTCCGAAAATTCCGAATACGACGACGCCAAAACAGCCCAGGCTGAAAATGAAGTACGCATCATGGAGATCGAAGCGATTTTGAAAAACGCCAAGGTGATCGACGATGATGATATCAGCCGGACCAAAGTGACTTTAGGCGCTCTGGTTAAAATACGCGATGAAGAGACGCATGAAGAGACCGACTATCTTTTAGTCGGCAACAAGGAAGAGGATATTTTCAACAATAAAATATCCAGCGATTCACCGGTCGGCGCCGCCATCATCGGCAAGAAAAAGGGCCAGCTGGTTGATGTCCGCACCCCGGCGGGCACCTTGCGCTACCGGATTGTTAAAATCTCCAAACCGTCGTAACGGTCCTGTTTATCCGACCTGCGAAAACAAGCACCAGCTTGCCCGGCAGGGTGAGCGGTGCTTGTATCATGAGAGGGGTATGACCATGAGTATGAAGAACAATCCGGAACAGCCGGCAGCTGAGAGCGGTGAGACTGCCGCCGCCAGCGAGTCCGAATTGAATGAACAGATGCAGATCCGTCTGGACAAGCTAAAGGATCTGGCCGGTCAAGGCAAGGATCCGTTTGAAACGGTAACTTACCCGGTTACCTGCCACAGCCAGGATATTCTGGACCATTTTGACGAGAAGGAAGGGCAGGAAGTCTGCCTGGCCGGGCGCCTGATGAGCAAACGCGGCATGGGGAAGGTCAGTTTTTGCGATCTGGCCGACCGTCTGGGCAAAATCCAGCTTTTTACCAAAATCGACGAGCTGGGCGAAGCGGCGTATAAGGCATGGCAGAATCTGGACATTGGCGATATTATCGGCGTTAAAGGCTTGGTTTTCCGGACACAGCGCGGCGAAATATCCGTAAAAACACAGGAATATACTTTGCTGGCCAAAGCGTTGCGGCCGCTGCCGGAGAAATACCACGGCCTGAAAGACACGGATACGCGGTACCGCCAGCGCTACCTCGACCTGATCGTCAATCCCGAAGTGAAAAACCAGTTCGAGAAACGCAGCCTGATTATCAAGACCATACGCGAAAAGCTGGATAAGCAGTCTTTTATCGAAGTGGAAACGCCGATCCTCAATGTCATTGCCGGCGGCGCGACCGCGCGGCCGTTTATGACGCATCATAATGCGCTGGATATCGATTTGTATCTCCGGATCGCGCCGGAACTTTATCTGAAACGGTTGATTGTCGGCGGTTTTGAGCGCGTTTATGAAATAGGCCGCCAATTCCGCAATGAAGGCCTGTCCATCAAACATAATCCAGAATTCACCATGATGGAGGTTTATCAAGCCTATACGGATTACCGCGGCATGATGGTTCTGGCCGAGAACCTGATCGAAGCCGCTTCACTGGCTGTCAACGGGCAGACGGTTATAACCTATCAAGATCAGGAGATCGATTTGACGCCGCCGTTCAAACGCTTGTCCATGGCTGAAGCGATCCGCCGGTACGCCGGCGTCGACTTCGACCAGGTGTCCGGCGACGAGGCGGCGCGCCGTCTGGCCGAAGAACATCATCTCGAAGAATTGAAACCGGGCATGTTGCGCGGCGACATCATGAATCTGTTCTTCGAAGCATATTGCGAAGAACAGCTGATTCAACCGACTTTCATCTATGATTATCCGATCGAAATATCGCCGCTGACCAAGAAGAAACCCGGCCGGCCGGATTTGACGGAACGTTTCGAGTTGTTTATCGGCGGCCGCGAGTATGCCAACGCCTATTCTGAGTTGAACGATCCGCTGGATCAGCGCGACCGTTTTGCCCGCCAGCTGAAAAAACGCGAAGCCGGCGACGACGAAGCTAATTTGCTGGACGAAGACTACTGTCTGGCACTGGAATACGGCCTGCCGCCGACCGGCGGTTTGGGCATGGGCATCGATCGCCTGGTGATGCTGCTGACCAATGCCGCCTCTATTCGCGACGTGCTGCTTTTCCCGACCATGAAGCCGATTCGCGGCTGAGCATCTTCCGGCCGGCCGGGCGCCCACAGAACGGGATGTCCGGTCTGGCAACCGGCACGGCGGTGTTTTCAACTTTTTTACAAATTGACATATTACTGCCACATATGCCAGATAAAATGACTTGAAGGAGGTGGTCGTTTGCTATCCAAAATAGAATGTTTGAAAATCCTGGAGCTTGATGCCAAGGCCAATTCCTATGAAATAGAAAACCGATACACCATGTTGATCAAGCGTTATCGGGGCATGAACGATCCTGATACGATGGCTAAGCTGGACGAGATTACTCTGGCTTACAATATTCTGACCGGCCGTTATGTCGAGCCTGAGCCAGTAGATCCGCGCCTGGAGAAAATCGTATTCGGAAAGAGCCGCCGCCAGTGGCGAAATATTTGGCATTATGGCAAATGGCCCTTTCTGGCTGCCGTTGTCGGTTTGTTTTTTCTGGGATATCTAATTTATTCCATTGCCACCAACGAACCGGCTGATTTTCAATTGGCCGTCGTCGGCCAGTTCGGCGCCGCCGAAGACTCGGATGAACGGATCGATACTTATATAAAGGCCAATTTTGCCGGTGCCGATGAAATCGAAGTCCAGATGCTGCCGCTCGACCTGCGCGACGCGACGCAAACTTCTGGCAGTGATGACAGTAACAGTTTCGGTTCATCCGGCGTCGATCCGCAAAGCCAATATGCGTATGTCATGAAAATGATGACGTTGATAGCCGGCGACAGCGTGGAAGTTTTTCTGTGCGATAAACCGGTCTTTGACCAATACGCGCCGCAAGGCGTTTTCACGCCGCTCGACGATTTGTACAGCCGTCTGCAGAAAACCCTGCCGGCCGATGTACTGGCCAAGATCAGGCCTCTGCGCCGTCAGATCGATGACTCCGACAGCTCGGACATCAATATGGACGAGACGACCCAAGTGGAAACCAGTTCGACCGAAGAAATCGTTAATAACGACCCGTCTATATCGATTTACGGGCTGGATGTCACGGAGCTGCAATTAACCGAAGGCCTGGGCCTGTATGCTCAGAACCAGATACTGACGATTGGCTGCAAAGCCGATGATGAAGCGAAAGTCGAAGCCTTCCTGGAGAAATGGATCGGCGATTACGAATTGATGCACCAACAGCAGAAGGTCTACGAAGATCAGCTGCGCGCCGAAGCGGCGTCGCAGACATCAGTCCAGCCGACTAACTCATAAAGCATTTTCTGTTCCTGCTCAGTTAGCTCCCGGATCTCACCGGGAGCTATTTTTTCGTCCAGAACCAGTGATCCGACGGACAGACGATGCAGCGCGACAACTTTGCGGCCGGTTCCCAGCATCATTCGCTTGACTTGGTGGTATTTGCCTTCATGGATAGTCAGCAAAGCGAGGAATGGCTCGAGAATATCCAATTTAGCCGGTCGGCAAACCTGACCGTCCGGCAAAACGAGACCGGCGGCGAAAACAGCCGGATCCTGATCGGTAAACGGGCAGCCTTCGACGGCGACCCGGTAGGTTTTCCAGACTTCCCAGCGCGGACTTGCCAGGCGGTGCCCCAGCGTCCCGTCGTTAGTAAGCAGCAACAGGCCGGTCGCGTCGCGATCCAAACGGCCTACCGGGAAAAGCCCGGTTTGTCTGAGTTCCGGCGGAATCAAATCTGCAATGGTCGGCAGCCGGGGATCATCCATGGCGGTGATTAAGCCAGCCGGCTTATTCATCATCAAATGAATGTGGCGGCGCAAACGAGCCGGTTTTCCGTCGATGACGATGTTGTCCCGCAAACCGTCGTCAACGGCAAAGCCGCTGTCCTGTATGATTGTTCCATTAACCTGAACCAGACCCAGGCGGATGACCTTTTTGATTTCTTGCCGCGACCCGTACCCGGAATTAGCTAAACAACGATCCAAACGCATCTTTAATCGACTCCTATTTTGATTCTTTTATTATACTGATAAATAATTCGTTTGTCAGGGCGACCCAATTCATGATACAATAGAGTAAGTGCGAT
>CAYRWC010000067.1:0-7518 GCA_964427795.1 uncultured Oscillospiraceae bacterium
CAATTGGAGAGAGGTTAAATACCGTTTCCTGTTGTTTTGGTTCATAGTGTTCATGTTTGATACCTAAGTCGAGCTTGGATTCTCCGGTACGGTATAAACCATTAAAACAAGATCCAGCCAATGATTGTTTTTCCAACCGATATTTTGCAGATAGCCGCTGCGTCTGAAACCAAACCGCTGATGAAATTTGATACTATGATCATTCTCACTGTCTATGGCTGCCACAACCGCTTTTAAATGGCATAATCCGGCTTGGTTTAAAATACATTCCATCAATTGTGTACCGATGCCCTGATCGCCATAATCCGGCAAAACATATATGGAATTTTCCGCACACGGCCAGTAGCCTTCGCCGGATCGAAAATCAGATAAACAGCTATAACCGATAATTTGACCATCCGTCTCGGCCACCCAAACCTGATGGACCGGATGAGCCAAATGCTCAACCAGCCAAGACTCAACCGTTTTTTCATCCATAGCCTGGTAACGCCAGCTGTTTTGCGTATTGACGATAAACCAGGACATGATCCGGGCGATACCGTTATGGTCTCCGATACAAGCTTTGCGAATGTTTATTCCTCGCTGTAAATGCATAAAGCCGTTTCCCTTCTGCGAACAAAAGTTCTGCATGCCGATTAGTCGGCGCTGATGACCAGTCCGGGCAGCGAAACCGATCCCGGTTCTGTAAAAATCCAGAAATGATCCAAATTCGTGCCGGCTTTCGGCAATCTGCCGCAATTCAACAATAAGCCGTCCAAATTAAATTGCCAGATTGACTGGCAAGACATATTATCCGGTACTTTTACGTCAGCGGATTTGTTTGACGACTGACTCATTGAGTATATCTTGTCGATATATGGAACATATGGATTATTCGTAACCAGAAAGGTCAGGCAATTGTTCTGCAGCAGCAGATCAGTTCCCTGGGTATCAAATTCATCATAAACATCCTGGTGCCATAACATTTGGCCGCCGTCATCCAGAGCGATCAATGACGCGTATTGATAAGCTTCGGAAATCGGATATAAGGGTCCGCTGAAATCCCAATCGCTCCATACGCTTTGACTATTGTTAGAATTTCCGCCTGCAGGCGAAATCGATCGGTCAAACATGCTGTAATATGACGACAGATGAACGCCTGCCTGGCGATAAGATATTGTCGCGGCTAACACCACGCGATTGCCGGTTGCCGCACAGCCCTTATTCACATGGACAAGACGATCGCCGCCGCCCAGACGCTGCAGCCAGATCAGCCGGTTATCGGCTGATATTCGGGCTATCTGGTCGCTGGATTCAAAATGGCCGAACGATTGTTCATATAGGTAGGTTGAGGACAATGATAATGGCCAAACGGCATCGCTTCGTGAAAGTATGCCGATAACCGGGTTTCTGGTGTTTGTCATATCGGCATTTTCTTGAATGATCAGATAATAACCGCCGTCCGGCGCCGGAAAAACCGTTTTAGGCGTGCGGCTGCAGCTGATGATGCCGGTTTGCCAGGTGCCGAGATTTAGTTGCCGCATCAGCGGGCTGTCACTGGGAAATAAACCGGATGTCATACCGTCGGATGAACGGCGTTCCAGGCTGAAAAGCGTCTTACTTTCAGGCAAGGCGGCGCTGTAGGAACTGGCGAGCGGCGAATATTGATTATAATTGGACATTGTCTCCGAATGAAGGATCAGCATACTGCCGTCGGCTAGAAAGTATTCTTTTTCCTGTCCGCTATAGTCGTAATTATCAATGTTATATTGTTCGACGGTCGTCCAGAACAGCAGTTCGCCGACCGGCGATATTTGAGCGGTGAATTTACGGACCGCAGGATTGTCTTCGCAATAGATGCTGCCGGCCAGATCAATCCGTCCGTCGGGCTGGACATTAAAACAACCCGGCTGAAAATCGATTTGTTTTACCGACGGCGATGGGATGTTGAGATCAACGGTCGGATCATCGGACGAATCGGGCGCATCATAGGAACCGGTTTTATCTGCAGGCGGAATGATATGAGTGACTGATAATTTCCAGCGGACACCGCCCTGGTCGTCAATCATCATTATGCCGGCGTCATTATAACCCATATCATTTATTTCACTGAAATATTGGACACTACCGGAACCGGTCAAAGGACCGTAAAGGCTTAACCATTGATATTGTATTTTTTCGATGGTCGACTCGGGTTCGTTGATCTGAAGGTCATACGATTTCATCAGCTGTTTTTGGTATTCTACAGCCTGCCGGATGTCCGGCAGCACGAACGCCGGATTCTGCCAGACCGCTCCAGCCAGAACAAAACCGGCGAGCAGCACGGTCAGGACTGTCGTCAGGATCCGGCCGGCGCGATTACCCGTCTTCTTTACCGCCGTCCGGGGTGTATGGCCGGAGCGGGTTGATCGGGACAGCCGCTGCTGCCGCCACATATTCTGATCATCCAGTAAAAAATGAACAGATAGCCAGGATACAGGCGAAAACCAGGCCAGATAACGATTGATAAAGTAAAGCCCATACAACAGGATGTCCGGATGTCTGTTGGCATCCAAGGCCAGGAACAGACAAGTCTGGCGGTGTTCGGGATCATCGAGCGTCAGATGTTTTTCCTCGATCGCAACGGCATGCCGGCGCCAAAGCTGCCAGAACGGCAAGAACGTCCGCGGCTGATTTTGAATCCCGACCAGTGTCCCGCGTTGGTATAAGCCGGACCGGTCGCGGGCTTGAGCCAGGTCGCGCAGCCAGGAAGGATCGTCGATGATCTGCGGCGGCCGCCGGCTGCCCTGCTTTTTTTGTAATCGATAGCGCCATAACAGCCGGATCAGGATATTCAGTATAAAACCGCTGATGAAAATCCAATGTATCAGCGACAAATGATTCAGGATCGTATAACCGGGAATGACAGCCCGGAGAATCTCCGTCGGCAGACTAACCGCTGCTTTCGATGAGCTTCCAACGTTCTGATCCGGTATCGCTTCGGTGTTGGCGGCATAATCGATGATGAGTGATTGATTGTCCGGTTCCTGAGCATAAACAGTAATCCCTTTGTCAATATTTCCATAATATAAGCCGTTAGTGGTTTCGCCTACCTGGTAGATCTGATTGGCTGCCGCGATTTTCTGTTCGGAAAGATAATCCGCAGCCGGATCGGGCAACCGCCAACAGGATACCCAGTCCGGTGTGTCTACAGGCAAGATAACCGGCCGAAGCCAAGGTATGGAAAATACCGGCAGCAGCAAAATCAACAGCCATACCGACCGGCGCAGCCGACCGCTGAAACAGCGCGGCAACACCCGGCAGCCGAGCCGAAAAAGGACAAGCCATAAGCCGCCGGTAAGCGACAGCAAAAAATAACGCAAGAGGATCTGATCCAAAACAGCCATAAGCCACCTCGCCGGCATCTTCTGATTAACAATTATATCATAAAATTACGGACGAGGCGGATCTTTATTTGCAACAGGGCATTTGATTGACCGCGCTGATAACGGCGCGCAAAGATGATTTGCTGATGCTGCTGCTGACGCCGGCGCCGATGTACAGCCGGTCTCCGCCGTTCTGCACCTGCACATAAGTGATGGCTTTTGACGTTGAGCCGCGTTCCAAAGCATGCTCATGATAGGCGGTAATCTCGATCCGGCTGTTCAGATAAATGCGCAGCGCCTGACAGAAAGCATCGAGCAAGCCGTTGCCCAGGCCTTCGACCGGCACTTCCCTGCCATGATGCGTCAACAGGGCGGTTACGGACACATGCTGATCATCAATCATTTCTTCTTTATAACTCTTCAAGGCCAGCGGCTGTGTCAAGTTGACATAAGTATCGATAAACAGCTGATGAATTTCATCCGGCAGCATTTCCCGTTGATTTTGGTCGGATACTCTGGTAACAACCTGACTGAAAGCTTGCTGTACCGGTTTTGGCAGGTAAAGGCCGAAATATTGTTCCATGATATAGGCAATGCCGCCTTTGCCCGACTGGCTGTTGATACGGATGATTGGTTCATAACTGCGGCCGACGTCGCGCGGATCGATCGGCAGATAGGGTACGGCCCAACAGGCCGACTGTGATTTTCTCATAGCGGCCAGGCCTTTGTTGATGGCATCCTGATGAGAGCCGGAAAAGGCTGTATAGACGAGTTTCCCGGCATATGGATGGCGGGGCGGCACGATCATTCGGGTCGTTTCCTCATAAATATCGATCAGTTGATTGATATGAGAGAAATCGAGACCGGGATCAATACCCTGCGAAAACAGATTGAGCGCCAGGGCAACCAAGTCGGCATTACCTGTTCGCTCGCCATTGCCGAACAGAGTCCCCTCGACCCGGTCCGCGCCGGCCATCAGGCCGAGTTCTGTGGCGGCAACCGCAGTCCCCCGGTCGTTATGTGGATGCAGGCTGACGATAATGGCCTGACGGTAACGGGTATGCCGGCAAAAATATTCAATCTGGTCGGCATAAATATTGGGCGTGGACATTTCAACGGTAGCCGGCAGATTGATGATGACTTTCTTCTCGGCGGCCGGCTGCCAGACATCGCAAACCGCGTCGCAAATTTCGACAGCAAAATCCATTTCCGTGCCGGTGAAGCTCTCAGGCGAGTATTCAAATGTAAATTCCGTGCCGCCGGTGTCGCGGCCGGCCAAATCTTGAATCATTTTAGCGCCGTATACCGCCAGATCGCGGCACTGCCGGCGATCCATCTGAAAAACGACTTCCCGCTGCAGCATGGACGTTGAATTGTAAAGATGGACAACGGCTTTTTTGCAGCCACGCAGCGCTTCGAAGGTTTTTTCGATGATCGGTTCGCGCGACTGGGTCAGAACTTGAATAGTCACGTCATCCGGGATCAGATGATGGTCGATCAAATATCGTGTAAAAGCGTATTCTGTATCCGAGGCAGCCGGAAAACCGATTTCAATGGTTTTGAATCCCATGTCCGTCAGCTGCCGGAAAAAGCGCAGCTTCTGCTCCAGATTCATCGGAACTTCCAGAGCCTGGTTGCCGTCGCGCAAGTCGACGCTGCACCAGGCCGGAGCTCCGGTTATCGTATGATTCGGCCATTGGCGGTCTGCCAGGCCGATATTCGGATAAGACTTGTACTTTTGATAATGCTCCATATAATGGCCTCCTTTGTGAAACCGCCGGATTGCTGTTCGTGTTGCAGGACGACAAAAAGACCTTCCGTCTCCTTGATCAGAGACGAAAGGTCTAACTTCCGCGGTACCACTCCATTTCGTTCCCCTTCGGGAACGCGCTCAACAGATACAGGCTTATGCCGATATCCTGCCATGATAACGGCTGGCTGCCGATCGCGCTTACTGATGAGTTCAGCGCCATACACTCCGGGGCGAGTTCAATGGCCTGAGTTTACCGTTTCACACCTGACAACGGCTCTCTGAAAAACGCCGGCAACCTACTGATCCCCTTCAACATGTTCGTCTATGCAGTTTTCAAGTTTGTTGATTGAAAGTAATCTATCATAAAGCAGGCCGCGCGTCAAGCATCGGCGAAATCAAAACGAAGATCGGCAAAACCATCGGCAAAACAGTCCTGCATTCAGGTGGATGATCTGATTTTCAATTCGGGTTCGACCAGGATCCGCTGATGTGTTCTGACCGGAAAAGAGTCGATCTCTCTCAGAAGAGCCTTGAAAGCCTGTTCGCCCAATTTGTTTCGCGGCTGTGAAACGGTGCTGAGGTTAATCAGCGGCAGCGAAGCATATGAAATATCGTCAAAACCCATGATGCCTAAATCCTTAGGGACGCACAGGCCTTTATCGCGGGCGTACTGCAGGACGCCGAGGGCGATGATGTCATTGCCGCAAAATACCGCGTCCGGCGGATTGGATAAGGACATCAAAGCGGCGATGCGCTGATAGCCGCTTTCAATGCGAAAATTGCCGTAGCTGATCAGGTAAGGATCAACGGTCAAGCCGCTCTCCTCCAGAGTTTGCTGATACGCCGACAGACGGATCTGGTTGGATGGCGAGGCTTCCTGGCCGCCGAAAAAAGCGATGCGGCGATAGCCTCTTTCAATGAGGTGCCGCACGGCAAGGCGGCTGCCGGCTTCATGGTCGACTTCGATATAGCTGAGTTCGTCGGGCGCGGCATGCCAGAAAAGAACCACCGGCACATTTAAAGCTTCCAAAGCGCCGGGACGGATGAAAGCCGTTGGTTTCAAGATAATGCCGTCAACGCGCTGTTCGACCATGATCCGCAGCTTTTCCTGTTCTTTGATCGGATCCCAGCCGGTATTGCATACCATCGTCGTATAACCGGCCCGGTCGGCGGCGGCATTGACGGCCATCGTTATGTCGGCAAAAAAAGGATTGGAAACATCCGGGACGATTAAAGCGATAATCTGAGACTTCTGTTTAACCAGGCTGCGGGCGATGGCATTGGGCTGATAACCCATTTCGCGGGCCAGCTCAAATATGCGGCTGCGAGTGACTTCGCTGACATCGCTGCGGCCGTTTAAGGCCCTGGATACCGTGGCATAGGAAACACCGGCCTTTTCGGCTATATCCTTGATGGTGATCATGAATGCTGTTCCCTTTCTCTTGTTTGTGCCAGATTGGTCATCCAAATCGCCAAATCCTGCCAAACTTCCTGTCGGTTGATATCATTCAGTATTTCATGTCGGCTGCCGGCATACAGCTTCATTATGACGTGATGTCCGGTCAGCAGCAAGCGCTGCCGGATGACGCGGGGTCCGTTGCCATATTTGCCCAGCGGATCCTGGTCACCGGACACGAGAAGAATCGGCAAACCGGCCGGTACTTTCCCGGCCCAGTCCGGACGGGATATCAGGCGCAGCCAGGTGTACATGTCGCGGTACCCGGCGGCAGTCAGCGTAAAACCGCACAGAGGATCGGCAATATAGGCGTCAACGACCGCTTCATCGCGGCTCAGCCAATCCCAGGGCGTGCGAACCGGTTTTATTCTCTTCAGCATCACGGCGGCTAATTTGCGGGCCATCTGCTCGTCGCGGTACAGCGGCCCAAAACGGCGGATTGAACGCTGGGCCAGGTACAAGCCCAGATAAACCGACAAATTGGGGCCTGAAGTTCCGGAAAAAACGGCGCCGGCTAATTGTACTCCCGGACGGATGCAATACATTTGGCCGATGAAGGCGCCCATGCTGTGACCGAAGATCACCCGGCCGGGATCCGCGTGCCCGGGATAGGCGGCCCGCAGCAGCGCTAAAGCGCGGTCGGCCGCTTCCTGGACATCATCCAGCATGGTCCGGCAGCCGTTCTGCGAACCGAAATAGCCTAATTTCTCAGGAGACGGAGCTGTCCGGCCATGTCCCGCCAAATCATAAATGCAGACCGCAAATCCTCGACCGGTCAGAAATTTGCAGAAAGCGTCGTAACGGGCCATATGCTCGCCCATGCCATGAATAATCTGGATCAGCAGCTTCGGCGGCTGACGGCCGGCGGCCGCCGTTCCGGCAGAATCGTCGGGCAGAGGTTGATATAAACGGCTTTGGACTATGCCTTCGCCGGTATGCGAGGAAAACGAATAAGCTTGATAATA
>CAYRWC010000067.1:7543-10445 GCA_964427795.1 uncultured Oscillospiraceae bacterium
TTTATCCATTAAATTTCATCCTCTTTATACCCTACCCCGCTTTTATACCCTACCCCGCCCGATTTTCGTCCGATTCAGCGGACGCTCAGGTACCCTTGGTGAACCAGAAGCTCGGCAGTCAGGATCGCGCCGCCGGCAGCTCCGCGGATCGTGTTGTGAGAAAGACAAGCAAATTTATAGTCGAAAATCGGATCTTCACGCAGCCGGCCGATCGTAACGGCCATGCCCCGGCCGGCCATGCCGTCCAGAAGCGGTTGCGGACGATTGTCTTCCGGCCGGTAAATTAAAAACGGCTGCGGAGCGGAAGGCAGGTTGGCTGTTTGCGGCAGGCCGCGATATTCACGCCAGCGGGCATACATCTCGTCCGGCGACGGTTTTTGTTTGAAACGGACCGAGACGGCTGCCGTATGGCCTTCCTGAACGGCGACCCGATAACACTGCGCCGATATGACCGGTTCGGTTGCTTTTACAATGCCCTGGCTGCTGATCGTTCCCCAGATCTTCAACGGTTCCTGTTCGCTTTTTTCTTCTTCCCCGCCGATATAAGGGATCAGGTTATTCTGCATTTCCGGCCAATCGGCAAAGGTTTTGCCGGCGCCGGATATTGCCTGATAAGTGCAGACGCTGATTTGATCCAGTCCGTAATCCAGCAGCGGCGTCAACGCCGGCACATAGCTCTGAATGGAACAATTCGGCTTGGCGATGATGAATCCGCGCTTAGTGCCCAGCCGGCGGCGTTGAAATTCGATCAAAGCGGTATGGTCGGGATTGATCTCCGGAATGACAACCGGCACGTCGGCCGTCCAGCGATGAGCGGAATTATTGGAAATGACCGGAGTCTCCAGTTTTGCGATCCGTTCTTCCAACGCGCGTATTTCATCCTTTTTCATATCAACCGCGCAAAAGACAAAATCAATTTCCGGGCACCAACGTTCCACATCATTTGTGGATACGACCGTCAGCCGACGGACGGCATCCGGGATCGGCCGCTCGATTTTCCATCGTCCGGCAACGGCTTCTTCATAGGACTTACCGGCCGAACGCGGCGAAGCGGCCACCGTGGTGACTTGAAACCAGGGATGATCTTCCAGCAAGGTAATAAAACGCTGTCCAACATAACCTGTGGCGCCGATAACGCCGACTTTGAAAATTCTATTCATTTAACTCAGTCCTCCCTGTCCATGCTCTGCGGACAAATGTGTTTGTACGGGAAATTTTATCACAAACTCCGCAAGCTGACAACAGGAAATTATTTTATAAATCATATTATACACTAGTCCTGCCTTTTTTTTATGGTTGGGCTATAATAGAGAAAACGATTTTCGCTTGCCGGAGGCTGTCATGCAGGATATTACACCGTTTGAACGTCTGGAAGCATTCCTTGGCTATTTTCAGGCAATCAGAGAAAGATCACCGAAGACGATAAAAGAATATCGTTACGATCTGGTGCTTTTTTTTCGCTTTATGCTGCGGCAGCGCCGTTTGGTGCCGGCAGACCGGCCGCTTGAAGAAATTGAGCTGATCGGTATCGACGACGCTTTCCTCCAGTCGGTCAAGCTGCCTGATTTATATGCCTATATGACCTGGCTCAGCCGGGAGCGCCATTGCGGACCGGCGGCAAGGGCACGCAAGACAGCCGCATTGCGGGCCTTTTTTGCTTATTTGAAAAATAAGGCTTATGTCATTCAAACAAATCCGGCCGCCGAATTGGAGAGTCCGAAGCTGTTAAAACGCCTGCCCCGATATTTGTCACTGGACGAAAGCCGTCAGCTTCTGGAAACGACCGCCGCACAGGATAATGAATGGACAGCGCGCAATTTATGTATATTAACGCTTTTCTTAAATTGCGGTATGCGCCTGACCGAGCTTTGCTCGATCAATATGGCCGATATCCGTGAAGATACCGTGATTATTATGGGTAAAGGCGGCAAAGAGCGGACCGTTTATTTAAACGGCGCTTGTTTGGCAGCTTTGAACGATTATCGTTCGGAACGGCCGTCCGCCGGACTTAAAGAACCGGAAGCCCTGTTTATCAGCCGGCTGGGCCGCCGCATCAGTCCGCGGATGGTGGAGGTCATTCTGAAGAAATATCTGCTGGCCGCCGGACTTGATCCGCGGCGATATTCGGTGCACAAGCTCCGTCATACGGCAGCTACACTCATGTACCAATATGGCAAAGTGGATATCCGATCTTTACAGATGATTTTGGGCCATGCCAGCATAGCGACAACCGAGATCTACACTCATGTGAATTCCGACGCGCTGCATCAGGCGATTGAACAAAACCCTCTGAATCAGGTTCGTCCCGGCCGTCAAAGAAAATCAGGTGTATAAGCGCTGCTGGCTGATGAGCGGTCCTGTCCCAGAATGTGCGTAAAGCCCTTTTTCAACGCATAATCGGTTACTTTACGGTATTCATAAGTCGTCAGACGCCGGTCCAGTTCCGGATGCCCGTCCGGCCAGGCCAATTCATCCGGCCCCTGAGTGCAGCCGGACGGACGCCGGCGGTTCAGATGCGGCTGCGGCGTATATTGGCTCATCAAGGACAACGGCAGGTCCGGCGGCAAGTTGGCGGCCAGGAAATCGATAATCCGGAAGGAATCCTGCCAGTGTCCGGGCAAAACAAGATGCCGGACCGCCAAGCCCTGCAGCATCAAGCCTTCTTCATTCCATACGGGCTGCGGTTGCTGGCGGTACATTTCCAGAACAGCTGCCGCCGCCACGGCGAAATAATCCGGAGCTCCGGCCAGATCGGCCGAGAGGGCGCTCTCATGATATTTCAGATCCGGCAGATAGATGTCGATCAGACCGTCGAGGCGCCGCAATGATGCGGTCGTTTCATAGCCGCTGCTGTTCCAGACAACCGGCAGCGGTTTGGCTGCCCAGGCCGGCTCCCGGAATA
>CAYRWC010000068.1:0-10345 GCA_964427795.1 uncultured Oscillospiraceae bacterium
CACCGGCATAAATCCGGTGATCCGCCGGCCACCGGAAAAAACCGGTTTTTCGCCCGGGAAAGCCTTAACGGCCAGAGGAGCCGAGTCGGCGTCGGTCAGCCGGATCGGCGCGGTCAGGAGATACTCGCCGCCGCGCAGCAAGATCGTTGTTTCGCCATCCAGCGCACCTTCCTGCTTCCAGCGGCGAACGCGCGTCAACGCTTGTTCCAGCGAAGGATACGGATTATCCGCTGTACCGGTGGCGTCTTTTTTATTTCCATTCGGCGAGACATACAATTCCCTCATCGAAGGCCCTCCATATCGGCATCTGATCGTGTTGATCATGCTGTGAATCTTATTATAGATTATTTTAAACAATAACAACGCATTTAATTTGCCGGTTTTTCCGCGGCGTATGCCGTCCGGCTAAAAGGCACTTATATCCTGTATCATGTATTGTTTCTGAAAAAGGATCCAGCCGCGGCCGTGGCAAAAATTTCTGCCTACTGCCAATCTACTGCAAATACAGCTGTAAAACCGGACAAATTTTAAAACAAAAAAATCCTACAACCGATGGGCTGTAGGATCTTAGTTTGGAGCCTGTGGACAGATTCGAACTCCCGACCTGCTGATTACAAATCAGCTGCTCTACCAACTGAGCTACACAGGCATGACCATAAACGCATTCATTATCTTAATCAAACCGGCTCTTGTTGTCAAGCCGTCCGCTGATCAGCTTTTTTTCTTGATAGCTGCCTTGACAGCTGAATCTATTCTAATGAAAAATACGGTTGCACTGAGAAAAACGCTTTGAACTGTGCTAAACTATAAGCATTCCATCGATGCCGACAGCTCGAGCCCGCAGGCTCCGGCTGAATCTGCAAGAAGGCTGTGACTGTTTTTGAAAGAGCATCCGGACCACCATCTGTGGTGGAAATATTTGTTTGGCTGTATCATTATTGCCGGCGCCATATTCACCGGGCAGATCATTCAGCGTATGGATTGGAATTGGCTGGCCAATCTGGATCTTGATTTTTATGAACGTCTGGCAATCATGACCGGACTTTTCCTTTTTAAAGCGCTTACCCTGATCGTTTTGCCGTCGGCTGTCATCTACCTGGTCAGTGGGCTGCTTTTCCCGGTTGAAATTGCTTTGATGGTAGTCATCGTCGGCATTACCGGTGAGTTCATTTTAAATTATTACATGGGTCGGACATTCGGCCGCCGGCAGGTTCAGAGAATCATCCAATATGGCACCGACCATTCCGAACGGTTCAGTCAGTTGACCGAGAAGCAGCTGCAGAATAATCCGCTGACTATTTTTATGCTGCGTTTTCTGCCCGGGCCGCCCAACAACATAACCAGCCTGTTCTTCGGCTCATCCGATTCGCCTTTTGCCATGTATCTCTGGGCTTCCCTGCTGGGCGCCATCCCTAAAGCCATAACCCTGACTATAGCCGGTACCGCCGTCATGGATCCTTTTTCCTGGCAATTTATCCTGCCGACCGGGATTTTCGGCGTTATCGTAATCATCGCCATACTTTGGCATCATTATCGGCCGGCGCCGATCGAGGAACCGGAAAATGAGGAGATCCATCAGACGCCTTAATCCGGCGTTCAGCGCCGGTAAGCCTGTCTGCCGGTTTGATAGAGATTATTGCCCCGGCTGTCGATCAGAACAACGACCGGAAATTGTTCTACGGTCAGCTTGCGGATCGCTTCAGGTCCCAAATCAGAATATGCGACAATTTCAGATTCCTTAACACACTGCGCCAAGAGCGCGCCCGCGCCTCCGGTTGCTCCCAGATAGACGGCGCCATATTCTTTCATAGCGTCGATAACAGCCTGCCGGCGCTGGCCTTTGCCGATCATGACGCGCAAGCCCTGCCGCAGAAGCAGCGGCGCGTAAGCATCCATCCGGCCGCTGGTTGTCGGCCCGGCAGATCCGATGACTCTTCCCGGCCGAGCCGGGCACGGCCCGGCATAATAGACGGTCTGGCCGTTCAAATCGACCGGCAGAGGTTTACCCTCCTGCAAGCACTGGACCAACCGCTTATGCGCGGCATCGCGAGCGGTAAAAATCACACCGTTTAACCAGAGCAGATCGCCGGCATTCAATTCCGACGCCTGCTCCGCCGTCATAGGTAAATTAATGATTTTTCTTGTCATATCATGCCTTCCCGTTTATTTTGATCATTTTTCGGTTAGAGTGACGCTTCAGCATGGCGGGTAGCATGGCAGCCCATATTCAGGACGACCGGCAAACCGGCTATGTGTGTCGGATAACACAGAATATGCAGCGCCAGAGCCGTTACACGGCCGCCCAAGCCGGCGGGACCGATGCCAAGGTCATTTATTTTCGTCAGCAATTCCTGCTCCAGGCGGGCGATATGCGGCCGGCTGTTGACTTCATGAACCGGCAGCAGCAGCGCTTGTTTTGCCAGAAGAGCCGCTTTTTCAATCGTGCCGCCGATCCCGATGCCGACCACGATCGGCGGGCAAGGATTAGGCCCGGCATTTTCAACGGCCGACAAGACAAAGCTCCGGATGCCGTCGAGTCCTTCGGACGGGCTCAGCATTTTCGCGGCGCTCATGTTTTCGCTGCCAAAACCTTTCGGCGCTACCGTCAGGCGGAGGCCGTCGCCGGGAACGATCCGGTAATGGATGACCGCCGGCGTATTATTGCCGGTATTGTTCCTTAAAATCGGATCATCGACAACCGAATTGCGCAGATAGCCTTCGCTGTATCCTTGGGCGACGCCGAGATTGATCGCTTCTTCAAGATTTCCGCCTATTATGTGTACATCCTGACCTATATCGGCAAAAATAACCGCCATCCCCGTATCCTGGCAAATCGGCCAGTTCCGGGCAGCGGCCAGTTCCGCATTGGCCAGCAGCTCATCCAGGACAGCCTGCCCGGCCGGCGATTCTTCAATCTGTCTGGCTTCAGCCAGCCGATCACTCAGATCAGGCGGCAAATACCGATTAGCCCGCTGGCATAAATCGGCAATCACAGCTGTAATTCTGGAACAATCAATATCTCTCACGGCAGCCTCACTCTTACCGGATTTCCGGTTCTATAAAAAGGATTAACATGCCGTTTGAATTCAATTAGAGACTTCAAACCGGCCTTTTCATCATACAGCAAGTGGTGAAATCCGTCAAAACCTGTAAATTTCACGGTTTTGCAGCTTTTTTCAATCAATATCCCTTGACACTGCTTCCCCGTTGGTATCATAATATTGCTTGAAATAACTCCCAAAGGAGGCAGAACTAATGAACAAAACAGATCTGGTTGATGCCGTTGCCAAGGCAACAAAATTGAGTAAAAAAGACAGTGAAGGCGCCATTAACTCGGTGCTCGACACCATTACAGAAGCTCTGACCAAGGATGAGAAGGTTGTTCTCGTTGGTTTCGGCACATTCGAAGTTCGCAAGCGCGCCGCCCGCAAAGGACGCAATCCCAGCACTAAAGAAGAAATCAAGATTCCTGCTTCGAAAGCTCCCGTTTTCAAAGCCGGCAAAGGTCTGAAAGACAAAGTCAACGGGTGATCCTTGTATATTATTTATATTACCTCTGACTTATGACGATCTTTAGAGATTGCTTTTTAGTCTTGGTATGAAAACCCTTCGCAATTGTAAGATTTGCCGGAGGGTTTTTCTTTTTGCTGTTCAGTTTCCGCCTGATGGATGATCTCGTTATATAAACGGCAAATCGCCGCCGTCGGCGCAAGTCCTTGCTGATGCAAGTCTGTCTGTCTGAGGGCATATCGGATATCGCGCTCGACATGGATCACGCCGACATGGAAATGAGCGGCTACCGCCGGATATAAAGTTTTGGTCATCGGCCTCAGTTTCGTCTCTTCCAGACCGATCGACAATAAAAGATAACGCAGATAGCGGTATCCTTTCAATTCCGGGCGGACCGCATGCCCGGTCAGGACATCGTCGACGGCACAGACCATCGCATCCTGCAAAGGGGTTCTTTCTTCCAGCCGATCGCATAACAGGCGTCCGGCGGCCTCAAGAATGCGACGTGACGCAAAAGGCGGTCCGCGGCGGCCGTCAATGAGGTAATGCATCCTTCCGGCCGTGTCCATAATGCCAACGCAGCCGCTGCGATGGAGAAGACGGTTGATTTGGTCCAGCATGTCCTGATCATTGGCCGCTACATAAAATCCAAGTTTGTCTTCCGTATAGCGATAAGACGGCAATTCGCTCATATCCGGCTTCCTCCTCCCGGTATGCCGCTTCCCGGGCTTGCGTTCCGGGATTTGAACAAGCGGCGCCGGGAAGGTGTGTTCACATTTTGCCACACCGTTCAGGCGTACGGATATAGACTATAAGCGTTATTTATCTTGTTTTCGGTAAAAATCAGAAGTCGCAGAGGACATGGCGCTTGATTGCCGCCGCGACGCCGGATTGGTGGTTGGCGGTGGTCTGGACGTTGCCAGCAGCCTTGGCGGCCGCCGTACCGTTGCCCATGGCAATGCCCAGTCCGGCTGCCTCCAGCATGGACGCGTCATTATCGTGATCGCCGATCGCAACAACAGAGGAAGGCGGTATATCCAGAATCCGGGCCAGACGGCACAAAGCCCGGCCTTTGGAAACACCGTGCGCCATAATATCCATCGCATCATGCATCGACAAGACACCGGTGGATTTCATATTGGCCGCCAGATAATCCTTCATGGCATCGATGGCCGGCTGATCCGGCAAAACGGCCAGTATTTTAACCAGATCCGAAGCAATGGTATCCAAAGGGACCTCGCCCAGGCTCATTAACGGGATGGTCTCCGTCTCCTGCCGGGCGGCCATTTTGTTATATGACAGGAAATTGTCGATACGGCGGCTGTCCGGCGGATAATAAACCGCATCGGGCGAATAGCACAGATATTCCAGTTTTCTGTCACTAAGCCAGCCCGCCAGAGCGACGACTTCATCCGGCGGCAGAGTTTCGGCGCTGATCAGCCTTTCTGTCGCGCAATCTCTGATCACGGCGCCATTGCAGGCAATAATCGGCAGGCGGACATTCAGCTGCCGGACATACACCCGGGTCATCCGGTCCATGCGGCCGGTCGCCAGGGTAAAACCGATTCCTTGGTGGGCAAGGTCGTTGACTGCGGCCTGATTTTCCGGTGATATTTGGTTATTGTCATCCAGAAGCGTTCCGTCAAGATCACACAGCACCAAACGCCAGGGCGATGGCTTTTTTGCCGCTGCAAATCGGATGTCTTCCTGAAGGGTTTGTGGATCGGTCTCAGTTTTTGGTAATGGGTTCAACAATTTCCGTCACCTCAATAATATAATGGCTGCGCGGCGTATAAGATATTCGGTAGGTTCGCCCGTCGGTGAACCGGTATTGCCATTGGTTGTAATAAAATCTCCTGCCGCCGACATCCAGCGACTGCCAGTGAATGCCGTCCTGACGGGCGACGACTTCTTCCACGGTGCAGGTATTGGCAAAAACAGTCACAACATCCAGTATCCGCGGAACGGCTTGCGTCATGCTGATATAGAGAAGGACCACAGTCAGTAAAACCGGCGTCAGATAACTAAGGGGCCGGCGGTTTTTCCGTTCCCAATTGACGATCAGGCACTTGCCCAGCAAAGCGACCAGTATGCCGGTCACCAATAAGCTGATTGCCAGGCCAAATAGAAAAAATAACATAGTCTGCCCTCCTTGACTGATCCGGCAGAGTTCCGACCGCCGCTGGCAGTTAGTTATAATGGTAATAAACCGCAGGCGTCAATTGTGTAAGTGGTAGAATTAACCTAGGGTATATCGACCTTTACAATCTATTAGTGTACAATAGGGCAATGAAAAACGCAAAGGTTAGGTAACCTGCAGGTAGGAAACCTGCGATCACTGAGGAGGCCGCTATGCCGTCAAACCAGACACTTGTCGATGAATTTTCCCGGATTATGAACCAATGCCGGGGACAGGTTGTTTTTGTCACCGAAGAAGGAGACCGTTTGGTAGCCAACAGTATGTTGTCCGCTCTGGTCGGCTTGTCAACGATCTTGTCGATAGCTGAAGAAATGCCTATGCATGTCGAATGCGAGTTGCCGGAAGATTATGACCGGATCATATCCTTTATGAAAAAGTATAAACTAGGTACACGTCAGACCAGCTTATGATCCAATGTCCGGACAATAACCGGACATAATCCCGCAGCCGGATTACTTAACCGGATAGGAGGATTGAATATGCCGGTTGACAGTAAACTGACCCCATCGAGTGAAGATTATCTCGAAACGATCCTTGAACTTCTGGAAAAAACCGACGCCGTTCGTTCTGTGGATATCGCCCTTCATCTGCATGTATCGAAAGCCAGCGTCAATAAAGCCATGGGCATCCTGCGGGAAGCAGGTTTGATCGATCAGGCTCATTATGGTTTAATTCGTCTGACTGAACATGGCCGGCAGCACGCCTCCGATATTTTGCAGCGGCATGCCATGCTGAAACGTTTCCTGACCGACATCCTGAATATCAGCGAAGCGACGGCGGAGGATGATGCCTGCCGCATGGAACATGTTATCAGTGATGAAACTAAGATCAAATGGATGGCTTATCTGCGCGAGGTTCTTTGATCCGCGTGAAATTCGTGAATACGAGCGCGGCTCTTGTCCGCGCCGGCCTTATTCTTCCTTTTTATCGGCCGCGGACGGCCGCAGACGGATAACCAGAAACACACAGACAGCGAATAAGACCATATTCAGTAAAAACGGCCACCGGCGGCTGTGCTGTGACAATTCACCGGCGATCCAGCCAAAGGGCGCCGATATGGCCGTCATGGCCATATAAAGCAGCGAAACCTGACGCGGCCGCTCCTCCGGGTCGATGAATAAAACGATCAGAGAGTCTTTTTGCGGGACGACCAGAGCATAAGCTATGGCTTCCCCCAGAACATACAGCCAGAGAAAACCGGGCCGGCCGGCCGGCGCGTTCAGCAAAACCAGCTGACTGAGCAAATAAACGATCAATCCGGCGGTCATCGGTATTTTGAAGGAATGGCGATTTATAGCCGTTTGAATGGTAAAGATGAAGATCAGCATAATAATCGCCCGCCCGATCGGAAAATAAGCCAGATAGGGTTCCGGAATATTCAGGCTCAGCGTGGCATAAAGTGAAAAGAAATTTGTCAGAATGGTCGAACCGACGTTAAAGAGTACCAGGAACGACAGCAGTTGCCAGGCATGCGGATTGCGTGCCATCCTGAAGGCCAGCCGGCGATACTCGCTCAGGAACCGTCTGGGTGGTGCGTGACGGGTCGCCTGCATTTGAACGAGGCCTTGTTTCGTTTCATGTGAGAAGATAAAAAGGATGACGAATTTTGCCGTCATCAGGCTGAAGGCAATCAGCAGCAGGATGCGCATGGCGGCGATAATGCCGACGCGGCTGACCAGCAATCCGGACAACGGAGCAAAAAAGACAGCCAGCAAGCCGCATATCGTCGTCCAGGTAAAGATCGGCACCAATTTATTCTTATCGCAATCTTCTACCAGCAGACAGGTCCATGATATGCTTGTGATCTGCCACATGCCGTTAAAGAAAATTGCGGCCAGGAACCAAGAGAAATTTTGGGCAAATGCCCAGATTAAAACCGGAACCGACCAGACCAGGATATCGACATAAAAAGTCGTTCGTTTCCGGCCGAACCGGTCGGTCAACAGGCCGCCCAACGGCATGGTGATGACCTGCATGAACATGCTCAGGCTAAGCAGAATGCCGATTTGCCGGTCACTGACTCCCAGAGCGTGCTGGTAAACGGTGAAAAAGGGAATGTAAAGATTGTACGGAATTCCCCATAACGGCTCCGTATAAATGCAGGCGCGCTCATTGCCGCGCAGATCAACCAGGATTTTAATGAGCGGATGTTGTTGCAGCTTCTGGCTCAGGACTGACAAAAAAGACCTCTTTCATGATTTGTTTGCGGTTCGGCCGGTTATTGGGCGAACCGCTGTTGGCTACCGCCGAAATGCGGTCCACAGCCGTCATGCCGGCTACGACATTGCCGAACACGGCGTATTTCCGGTTCAGGCTGGAAATAGCCGATGTGCAGATGAAAAACTGCGAACCGGCCGAATCGTAGTCTTCTGCGCGGGCCATCGACACGGTTCCCCGTTCATGATTCAAAGGATTGCTGATGCCGTTCAGGCTGAATTCGCCTTTAATGGTATAGCCGGGTCCTCCGGTGCCGTCCCCGGACGGATCGCCGCCTTGAATCAATGAACCCGCTATGACCCGATGAAAGGTCAAGCCATTATAGAATTTTTCACCGACCAGTCTCTTGAAATTTTCCACAGTCAGCGGCGCCGTGTCCGAATACAGCTGGATAATGATCGCTTCCTGATCCTGATCTGTGATGATGGCGACATAATCGGTTGCAGTCTCGCTGCGGCTGTAGCCCTGCATATCGATCGGCTTGGAACCGGATGAACACGCGGCCGCGGCGCAGCCCGCAAACAGCAAAAATGCCGTGGCGGCCAGCATGGCGGCCAAACGGTCACGGCCGCGGGGACGTCTTGCCGCAGCTCCGGCCGCAGACAAGGCCGTTATCTTTTGTCGAAACCAGGTTGTTGTTTTTTTCATGTCACCAATGCCCTTCTCTGAATACGATGAAAATTAAAATGTCGAAGTTCGGATGTTCAATTTACAAGCAGTCGGCCAGAGCGCCGATATCCGCAAAAATAAAATCCGGCCGGATGTCGCTGGCCTCAATATCCGCCAGCGACGCTTCACCGGACAAGACGGCAACGCTGAGAATGCCGGCATTGCGCGCCGAAGCCATGTCAGTATAAATCCGGTCGCCAACCATAGCCAGCTCCTGGCGTTGATATCCGCGGCTGGCAATGACCATTTCGATCATGGCCGGATCCGGCTTGCCGATTACGCGGACCGGCTTGCGGCCGGTGCAGGTTTCCATATAGGCGATTAAGGCGCCGCAGTCCGGCAACACCCGATTATCGGCCAGAGGGCAGACCAAGTCCGGATTAGCGGCCAGATAAGGGACGCCGCGGCGAATATAATCGCAGGCAATATCCAGTTTTTCATAAACCAACGTCGTGTCGAAGCCAAGAACGACATAATCGATCGGCTGTTCCCGCTGCTTTTGTAAAACCAGCCCGGCTGCCTGCAGATCCTGTTCGAATCCGGGCGTGCCGACTGGATATAAAACGGGCGGACGGCCGGCCGGGCCGATCCGGCGCAAATACAAGGCCAGGGCGTCGGTCGATGTCAGGACCTGTTCCCGGCCGACCGGAATGCCCAGGCGATTCAGCCGCTTAACATAATGGTCGGCAGCATGTGATGAATTGTTGGTCAGAAAAATATAATCCTGGTTTTTTATTGCGGCAAAAAACGGGGCGGCGCCGGGTAAAGCTTCTTCCCCCAGGGTTACCGTTCCGTCCATATCCAGCAGCCAGCAATGAATCCGGTTCAATTTTTCCAGGTTCTCAGGTTGTTTCATGCTTGATGGTCTCCTTCAGGTCAATAATGATTATGGCGCAGATTCGCCGGTTTCCGGCAAAAGGCCGCTGCCGCCGGCCGCCAGCAAGTTGCGCAGCGCCGTTTCATCGATCACCGGCACGCCCAGCGTTTCGGCTTTGGCAAGTTTGCTGCCGGCATCTTCGCCGGCTACGACGTAATGAGTCCGTTTCGACACGCTGCCGCTGACTTTGCCGCCCGCTTCCTCGATCAGCCGGGCTGCTTCATCGCGTGTCAGTCCGGTCAGAGTCCCGGTCAGGACAAAAGTCAGACCTGCCAGAGGCATTGATCGGCCGGCCGGCTGATCGCCGGTAAGCCGCAATCCGGCTGCCGTCAAACGGCCGACCAGCTCGCGGTTTTGCGGCTGACGGAAAAAATCGAAGACGGCCTGCGCGCTGATCTGGCCGAAATCGGGCAGGTTTTGCAAGGATTCCGCCGAAGCCGCCATAATGGCGTTCAAGTCCGCATATCCGGACGCCAGGGCGCGGGCGGCCTGCCGGCCGATGTTGCGGATTCCCAAGCCGGTCAGCAGGCGGTCCAGAGGATTCTGCTTGGACTGCTCGATAGCGGTCAGCAGCTTGTCGACGGTTTTCTGTTTGCCGATCAGCCCCGATTCGATCAATGCCTCGCGGTACGGCGCGAGATGATAGAGATCGGCCAGGCTCCGCACATATCCGGCCTGCATCAAGGCTTCTACGGTAGCCGGCCCCAGCCCGTCGATATTCATGGCGTCTTTGGAAGCAAAATAAATCAGGTGACGCGCCAGCTGCGCCGGGCAGTCGGCGCCGGTACAGCGGATATCGGCGCCTTCCGGATCGCGTTCGGTCGCGGCGCCGCAGACCGGGCAATGATCCGCCAGAACAAACCGCGGTGGAT